>CAZVTL010000145.1:2209-9909 GCA_964630075.1 uncultured Tangfeifania sp. | reverse complement strand
ACAAAATATTTGTAAGTGTCTGATTATCAAGTGACCCCGGAGAGACTCGAACCCCCAACCTTCTGATCCGTAGTCAGATGCTCTATCCATTAAGCTACGGGGCCATTGGCGTCGAAACGCGGGGACAAAGGAAAGAATTTTTTTTGAAGATATGCTAATGGATGGGCATTTTTTTTCTGAAGAGATGACGAAGGGAGGGAATGACAGAGATGACTGGGAGACTCAGGGAGCAGGCAGGGCAGGGGCCGATCAGTGGAAGAGTGGATGTAGTTTATGAGCGGATAGACGAATTTATGCTTAAATTTTGCCACCATGCAGAATATGACGAATCAAATTGTTAGCTTTCGCATGGTTTAAACCGGAGGTAATGGTTTGAACAGATGGTCAAACAAATTCAAGATGAAGTTACCTGCTAAAAATATAGGTTGGTTCTGCCTGGTGCTTTCTGCCGCGCTTTTGATTGGATGCAGGAAGGATCAGGAAGTCAGTGATTTGGAAGATAATTCCCTTGGGAAAAACAACAAGGTGGCCCTTTTTGCAGATGCAGTAAACAGTGATTCCATCCAAAAAAATGTAACATGGCTGCAAGGTTACAAATCCCGTTTCTTCCTGCATGAAAACAGAAGGCAAATCGCTCTTGCCATACGGGATAGATTTAGAATGATTGGGTACCAAAATGCAAGGTTAGATTCCTTTTTCCTGTCCGTTGGCTACGCTGGCAAGGGATACTCCACCTGGCAGTACAATGTGGTCGCCCGGTTGGAGGGAAAAACATCTCCCGGTAAAGTCTACCTGATTGGCGCGCATTACGACTCCTATAGCCCCGATCCTTTTGTCAGTGCACCTGGGGCAGATGACAATGCCAGTGGGGTATCTGCCATCGTCGAGATCGCAAGGGTCTTCAAAAAGCAGGGATTTGCGCCCAATGGTTCCATTGAATTTGTGGCCTTTGCGGCCGAGGAGATTGGATTGAAGGGAAGTGCTGATTTTGCTGTTAAGGCAGCAGCCAACAAGTCAAACATTGCTGCCATGCTGAACCTCGATATGATCTCATTTGCGCCTGATGCAAATCCGGATTCATGGGTAGTGAATGTAATGAATTACGACAATTCAGCTGAACTTCAGACCCGGATTGCCACCTGCGGAAGGCTTTATTCAAAGCTGGTCTTCGTAAACAACAATACCAACAGCAAGAGGGGCGATAGCTACTCCTTCTTCCAGAATGGCTTCCCTGCAGCCTTTATCATCAGTGAGTTTTATTCAGATCCCTATTATCACACCGTAAACGATGTAGTGGAAAAATACAATTACCTTTATTGCAGGGAGGTTGTTGCTGTCTCGTGTGCCTTTCTGGTACAGGAGAATCTCTAGTCGTCCCAGTCATCCCAGTAGTCCTCTCTTATTTCCACATTTCCCAATTTCCACATTTCCACATTTTCACATTTCCCAATTTCCACATTTTCACATTATCTAAATTAGCGTATATTTGCACTCTATTTATAATTATTCTTAATAAACAACAGCGGTGCGTTTATCGGAAGTTGCAGAAAACAGGACAGTGGTCATATCCAAGGTGTTTGGACACGGATCTTTCCGGCGAAGAATCTCAGAGATGGGATTTGTTGCAGGAAAGGAGGTCTCGGTCCTGAAGAATGCCCCTTTCAAGGATCCTGTGGAATACCGCCTGATGGGATACAATGTTTCGCTGCGACGCGTCGAAGCGAGCCTGATTGAGGTGGTTACCCCTGAAGAGGCCCTTCTGCTCCATCCCCAGGCCTATGATGGGACCATCGACATGGAGGAACTCAAAATCTCTGCCAAGGAGAAGGGGCGTAAAATGACCATTGCCCTGGTGGGAAATCCCAATTGTGGAAAAACGACCCTCTTCAACCGCCTCACCAACTCCAAGGAGCACGTGGGCAACTACAGTGGCGTGACAGTGGACGCTTCCAACTCAACTTTCGAAAAGGATGGTTACCAATTCAATCTGACGGACCTGCCGGGAACCTATTCATTGACCAGTTATACCCCCGAGGAGCTCTATACCCGAAATTTTATTCTTCAGGAGATGCCTGATATTGTGGTCAATGTGGTGGATTCCTCCAACCTTGAGCGCAATTTTTTCCTGACTACCCAACTGATCGACATGGACATCAAGGTGGTCATTGCCCTGAACATGTTCGATGACCTCCAGGCAAGTGGCTCCCGGCTGAAGATCAAGAAACTGGCCAAGCTGACCGGCATACCTATCGTTCCTACAACAGCCAGCAGTGGAGAGGGCTTGACTGAGTTGCTGGAGAAGCTGGTAGAGGTCTACGAGGACCGTGATCCCATTGTCCGGCACATCCACATCCACTATGGAGAGGAGATGGAGAAATCGATCGATCTGATCCGGAAGGAGATCAAGAAAGACAAACCACTTACGGCCACCTTCTCCTCCCGGTATCTTGCCATCCGGTTGATCGGCAAAGACAGGGAGGCATTGAAAGTATTGGAAACATCGTCCAATTATCAATCCATCAAGGAGATAGCAGAGCATGAAATCGTCCGGCTCGAATCCCGCCTCAGCGATGAGAGCTCCCAGTTGATAACGGATGCAAAATATGGTTTTATCGCGGGGGCCCTGAAAGAGTGTTACCAGCCTGGGGTCATGAACAGGATCATTGCCACAGAGAAGATAGACAAGGTGATGACAAACAGGTACCTCGGTTTTCCAATTTTCCTGTTGATGATGTTCCTGACATTTTACGCAACTTTTACCCTTGGCGCGTTGCCTACCGAATGGATCATGGCTGGAATCACCCTGATTTCCGATGGTTTTGCATCCCTGGTTTCAGATGGCATGCTGAAGGATTTGATGATCGATGGTATTATCAATGGCTTGGGAAGTGTGATTGTCTTTATGCCCAACATCCTCATCCTTTTCTTCTTCATTTCGCTGATGGAGGATACCGGCTACATGGCCCGCGCTGCTTTCATCATGGACAAGCTCATGCACAAAATGGGTCTGCATGGCCGTTCCTTCATCCCCATGGTGATGGGGTTCGGCTGCAATGTCCCTGCCATCATGGCCACCCGAACCATACGCAACCGTGGTGACAGGCTGCTTACCATGATGATCATCCCATTCATGTCCTGTTCAGCCCGTTTGCCGGTCTATGTCGTGCTGATCTCTGCCTTCTTCCCAAAATACCCTGCGCTGGTTTTTGTGGGAATCTACCTGCTGGGTATCGCGGTAGCCATTTTCTTTTCCAGGATTTTGAACCGGACGGTATTTCGCAGGAAGGAGACCCCTTTCGTCATGGAGCTCCCTCCTTACCGGATGCCTGTGATGAAAAACACGCTCCTGCACATGTGGGACAAGGCAAGTCAGTACCTTAAAAAAATTGGAGGTACAATTTTGGTGGCGGTGGTTCTCATTTGGGCATTGGGCTACTTCCCAAGGGTTGAAAATCTGGCAGTCCAGGACGCATCCTCCACTACCGTGAATGTCACCACCCCAACAGTTTCACAAATGGAACAATCCTATCTTGGCCGAATCGGACATGCCATTGAACCGGTGATCCGCCCGTTGGGTTTTGACTGGAAGATGGGGGTATCACTGATTGCCGGCATTCCTGCCAAGGAGATTGTGATTGGGACTATGGCCGTGCTCTATGGCACCGAGAATGATCAGCACAAGAACGAATTGTTGCAGACCAGTCTGCAAAACCAATTGTACGAGGCCGGACCAAAAAAGGGGGAGCCGGTCTTCAACCAGGCAGTTGCACTTGCCTTTCTGGTATTTGTACTCCTCTATTTTCCATGTATTGCGGTGATTGCTTCCATCAAAAGGGAGTCGGGGAGCTGGAAATATGCGCTCTTCACCGTCTTTTATACTACCGCAGCAGCATGGATTGGTGCATTTCTTACCTATCGCATTGCCTTGTTTTTAATCTACTAATCCTATGCAAGAGCTCATCGTCTACCTCCTTGTTTCGGCAGCAGCCCTCTTTGTTGGTTACAAAGGCTATCAATCCATCCGGAGCATATCCAAACCAGATCCTTGCGGGGGATGTGGCAAGTCGTGCGAAGGTTGCCCTGTTGCACCACGCAAATAAATGTGAGAATTGGATAATGTGGAAATTAAAACAGCATTTGAAGGCAGAGATCATTTTCACATTTTCACATTTCCCAATTTTCACATTACTTTAGCGCCATGAAGAAATTTTTCTCCAACGAGGCCTTTGAGGTGATGCACATCCGGAACTTCAGGCTGTTCATGGCCTACCGTTTGCTGATGACTTCTGCCACCATCATGCAGTCGGTTGTGGTGGGCTGGTTGCTCTATGATATCACCAAAAGTGTTCTTTCCCTTGGGATGATTGGCCTTACTGAAGTAATTCCCCAAATCGGAATTGCCCTTTTTGCCGGTCACTTTGTCGATATTTGGGATCGCAAAAGAATTATCTTTTATACCACTTTCTTGTTGTTGCTGGGCTCTGCCATCCTGCTGGTTTATGCGCTGCCCTCCTTTAATTTTCAATCCTTGTTGGGGGTATGGCCGATCTACCTTACCATCTTCCTTACCGGACTAACCCGTGGGATTCTGGTGCCGGCCCATACCGCGCTGTTGGGCCAATTGGTGCCCCGCCGATTGCTTACGGGTGCAGCCACCTGGAGTAGCACCATCTGGCAAGTAGGTGCTGTCACCGGTCCGGCACTGGGAGGATTGGTCTATGGCTTTTTCGGGGTCATACCTGCCTTGTTGCTGGTACTGTTTTTCTACCTCTCTTGTACTTTGCTGTTGTTGTTTATCAAGAGTCCCGGAAAGGTTATTGTTCCGGAAGGAAGTACAGAGGGTATATTTGCCAGGATGAAGGAGGGCATTCATTATGTATTTAACAATCAAATCCTTTTGGGAGCCTTCACACTTGACATGTTTGCGGTGCTTTTTGGAGGGGCAGTGGCCATGTTGCCGGTATTTGCCTCTGATGTCCTGCATGTAGGTCCTGAAGGGCTGGGTATTCTGCGGGCCTGTCCTGCCATTGGAGCCATCCTGATGTCGGTGGTGCTAACCTTTCATCCACCGGTAAGGCACTCCGGTCCCTTGCTTCTCTTTAGTGTATTTGGCTTTGGACTCACCATGATCCTATTCGCACTCTCCACCAATTTCTACCTTTCGGCGTTCATCCTTTTCCTGAGCGGCGCCCTGGATGACGTGAGTGTGGTCATTCGTTCCAGCATTCTCCAAATCTTCACCTCCGACGAAATGAAGGGGCGTGTGGCCGCAGTCAACAGCATCTTTGTAGGCTCTTCCAATGAGCTGGGTGCATTTGAATCTGGTGTTGCAGCCCGCCTCATGGGATTGATCCCTTCCGTAGTCTTTGGAGGGGTGATGACGCTGCTGGTGGTCACATTTGCTGCGATCAAATCACCTACGCTTCGCAAACTAAATTTGAAAATTTGAAAATGTGAAAATTTGAAAATGTGGAAATTTGGAAATGATCGCCACATGCAAATGATTCCCTAATTTTCACATTTCCACATTTTCAAATTTCCCAATTATAAAGTTACAGTTGCAAAGTCAGAACTTCTCCAATTTGCTCCACGGTAAGATCACCTCTCTCACCTATCCCCTTGGTTCCCCTTTCTGCAAAGCGGTTGCAGACAACCGGGATGAATTCAGGGCCTATGTTGTAAGCAGATAGTTTGGTAGGAATGCCAAATGATTCGAAGAATGACACGGTCTTTTCAATGGTTGCATCGATGCGGGCATCCTCCGTACCAGCAGTGATTCCCCAAACGCGTTCCCCATATTGCAGCAATTTTTCACGCTTGTTCTCCCTTTTCACCTGCATGATTCCCGGTAGGACAATGGCCAAAGTCCGGGCATGATCAATGTTGTGAAAGGCCGTCAATTCGTGTCCGATCTGGTGGGTTGCCCAATCCTGCGGAACGCCTGTCCCGATGAGGCCATTCAGGGCCATGGTGGCAGCCCACATGAAGTTGGCTGCAGCTTCGTAATCGGCACGGTTTGCCAATACTTTAGGCCCCTCTTCCACGAGTGTAACCAGGATGGATTCGGCAAAACGATCCTGGATGGGTGAATTGACCGGGTAGGTAAGGTATTGTTCAATTACGTGGACAAAGGCATCGACCACGCCATTGGCTACCTGTTTCTCCGGTAGGGAAAAGACGACAGTTGGATCAAGGATGGAGAATTTGGGCATCACCGCGTAAGAAGCGAAGGCAAATTTTTCCTGGGTTGAAACACGGGTAACCACAGCCGTGCTATTCATCTCGGAGCCAGTTGCAGGAAGGGTAAGTACACTGCCAAGCGGAACAGCTTTGGTGACGACAATCGATCTGTTGACAAGGAACATCCATGGATCTCCATCTTCCCACATGGCTGCAGCAGCAATAAACTTCACGCCATCAAGAACCGAACCGCCACCGACAGCCAGGATAAAGCCAATATTTTCTTTTTTTACAATCTCAGCCGCCTTCATCAGCGTCTCATAGTGGGGATTGGGCTCAATACCTCCAAATTCAAGGATGTCGTAGCCAGTGAGTGCTGAAATGACCTGGTCGTAGACCCCGTTTTTGAAGATGCTGCCACCCCCATAGGCCAGCATAATTTTTGTGTTGGCAGGTACCAGCTTGTTCAATTTTTTAATTTGTCCCTGTCCGAAGACGATATTTACCGGATTGTAGAATTCGAAGTTTTTCATGTTGTTGTATATGATGATGTGAGAATTAGCCGGGAAAATTTAGATATGGTACTTAATGATAACTACCTGCCCTTCCTTCCCAGTTTTTGCCCTTTGCTGGAAATTAGTGGCAAGTCGCGGGAAGACAAGAATTATGTCAAGATATCCTATCTTTCTAGTAAAATTAGCTACAAATATACTGGTTCCAAACGTTTCCAGTTGCAATTTAGTTCAAAGAGCCGAGAAAAACCGCTATTCAAAAAAATAGCGGTCAAGAAATTTCTTTTCCACAGGCTCAACGGCATTGAGCTGCCGGGTTCGGTAGGCCATACGGGCTACTTTCTCCAATACGACCGTGTGGTCAAATGCATTTTGCACCTCTTTGCCCCAACAGAATGGACCATGCCCATAAACCAGTACCCCAGGGATGCGCATGGGATCCAGCGCTGCAGACTGGAAGGTCTCAACGATGATTTTGCCTGTTTCAGTCTCGATATTTCCCTCCATCTGTTTGGCAGAGAGTGGTTTGGTGCAAGGTATTTCACCATTGAAGAAATTGGCGTGGGTGATGCCTAACGGCGGAATGCCCAACCCGGCCTGTGCCCAGCAACTGGCATACTCGGAGTGGGAATGCATGATCGAACCAATCAGTGGGAAATTTTGGTAAAGGATGAGGTGGGTGTTGGTGTCAGTCGAAGGCTTGAGCTCCCCGGAGACCACTTTGCCATCCATATCTACCACCACCATGTCTCCCGGAACCATCTCATCGTAGGAGATTCCTGTTGGTTTTATCACCATCACTCCTCTTTTTCGGTCAATGGCGCTGACATTTCCCCAGGTGTAGATGACCAAACCCTGTTCAAGTAGTTTTAAACTTGCCTTGTAAACCTGTAGTTTCAAATTTTCGACCATGGCATCATTTCATGTAGATATTGGTATCAAAAGTGAGAATTAAATTTTAAATTATTCGTAAATTGACTATAAATAGTGAGAATAGTAATATATCAA
>CAZVTL010000145.1:0-2199 GCA_964630075.1 uncultured Tangfeifania sp. | reverse complement strand
AGCAGTCTGGGACTTGAACTTCTTCTGATGCATCAGGAGCGGCCAGGGATTGGAAATAGAGGAGATGGTTTTTTGGGTTAAACCATTGAACCATTGTGATTCAGAATATGTTCAGCTTTGGAGTGAATCTGGAAATGCAGGTTAATTTATTGAACCCTTTAAAATTTGAGGGTTGATCGGAATGTTGTAAATTTGTCAAAAGTGGCGATTCTACGCCAACCTATTCGAATATTTAAATTGTATGGTATGAAACAAACATGTTGCTCCCCAACCTCCGAAAGGATGGTAGATATTTCGGCAACATGGAGTTCCATACTGCCATTAAAAATCAAATAATTGTAGTATGAAAACACGAATGATGCAATTGGTTCTGCTCTTTCTGATTGGAGCATTGCCTTCAGTAGCTCAACCGTCTGACCGTAAGGCACAAAAGGAGAAAAAAAGGATGGAAAAGGAGAAAGATGTAGCCACTTTGGTCGATTCCAAAACATTTGTTTTCAAAGCGACCAGGGCAATACCGACCGGGTTTAAGTCCATGGATCTGACCACCAATCCCAATTTTGTAAAATTTTCTCCTGAATTGATTGTCAGTGAGATGCCGTATTTTGGAAGGGCATATTCTGTAAGTTATGGTGGGGATGCTGGATTGAAGTTTGAAGGCAAACCGGAGGTTTATACCGTGGAAAAGAAAAAGAAAGCCTATTCATTGGAAGCCAGGGTTAAATCGAGCAATGATTACTTCACCATCCATTTGTCGGTTGGGTTTGAAGGCAGTTCAAGTATGTCGATCTCCTCCAACAACAGGTCATCGATCTCCTACAACGGGGAGATATTCCCTCAGGAGAAGCCCAAGGAATAAATTTCGGAGCCAAACCAGATAAGTTATTCAGTGAGCGGGGATTTTGCAACTCTCCGCTCATTTCGTTTGTAGTTGTTGAACTTGTATGAAAGCGAACAACTGACCGGAAATCTGTTTTCAATGGTCATGGCCTGGTTGAAATTATTCCCCAAAACATGTTCTGCTTTCTTGTAGAACCCCATTACATCCCTACCGGAAAGGGTGAATGTCAACTTCCTGTCGAAAAAGGTTTGTCTGACGCTCAATCCTGCCATGTAAATGGCATCAATGCTACTCTGGGAAGTCATAGCCGGTCCGTAGTAGGAAAAATCAAGTTCCAGCAGCGTGGTAGGGGAGATGGTAAATTCTGCTGTACTCACTGAATACCATTGCTGGTATCTTTTTTTCCCTGCGATGGGCTCCAGACTTACATTTAGATGGGAGTCGATAAAATCAAGTTTTTCACTTAGCCGGATCCATTGGTTGACAGTCCAGTTGGCATTGATCTCAAATCCCCAGGTTTTTTCACTGCCACTGTTCTCATACCGGTTTTGAATCATATTACCCTGGTAAATGGATTGGATTACTTCGATTTTATTCGCTGTATTGTAGAGGTAAAGTTCATTCACAAGGATCAGGCGGGGAAAGTTGATCAGGTAGTCGAGGGCGATCTTGTCCGTGATTTCATTCACCAGGTTGGGGTTTCCTACCATGACATTGTAAAAGTTGTACCAACGCGGAAGCGGATCCAGCTGAATGGTCTTCAACTGGTCGGTGCGTCTGGAGTAGTTGAGGATGACTACCTGGGCAGAGTCTATTTTGAAAGAGCTGTTCAGAGAAGGGTAGAGGTCGAATTGGCGAACGGGATAATTGCCATGGGTTGTGACCATCTCCCGGTTGAGGTATTCAGCTCTTAAACCGGCCTTTAGGTCAAACTTTTTGATCTTGATTTGCCATGTTCCATATCCTGCTGCAACGACTCCATTGAATTTGGTTTCCTGTGCAGTTGTCTGCGGTGGTTGGGGAGGTGTGATTTCGGAGCTGTAGTTCTCCTGTTCTTCGTTGAAGATTAATTGAAGGCCCGTCTCAAGGTTTCCAACCTTTCCCAATGGTGCAGTGAAATCGGAATTGAATTGGTAATTGTAGTATCTTTTATCCAGGTGGGTTACCTGGTTCATGAGAGCTTTCCCGTCCAAAGAGCTGATATTGTTTAGGTATAGGTCGTCGTAGTTGAGTGTATTCCAGAGTATTGATGAGGTGAAAGTATGTCCGGGATTCTCGAATTTGTGTTCGTAGGTCAAGTCGGATCCACCATAATTTCCAGGGCGGTTGTTCCTGTCGGCTGCAAGGTTTTCAACGGG
>CAZVTL010000144.1:0-10013 GCA_964630075.1 uncultured Tangfeifania sp. | reverse complement strand
TGTCACTTACGGCAACACCAACTTCAGCGATGCCATAGTTGCGGCCATCCAGTTCCCCATCGTAATGGAACCACATTACATATTTTTTTGCGGAATCATCGTACACAACTTTGGGACGTTCGAAAATCCGAATGGCTCCTTTTTCGATCACAACACCCTCTTTTTTCCAGTTGTAGAGGTCTGTCGATGAATAACAGGATGCACCTCTTGGTTCACCACGGTGTTCACCATACCAAAAGAAAGTTTTGAGTGAATCAACATAGATGATGTTTCCGCCATGGCAATCGATGTGAACGCCATTGTTGTCAAGCCACTCGCCACCTGGTTGGAAGGAGGTATAATGAATTGGCTGTTGTGACAATGCGGGTAAGCTTAACCCAAATAAGGACAGACTAATTAAGATCAATCTGAAGGATGTCCGGGAACCTGAATGTTTACTATTTATGCTCATGTCAAAGTTTTTTTAATTCGGTATTTGCCCACAAATTACTGACTGATAGTTCAACTGCTTTTTTCAAATCTTCTTTTGCCAGGCTGGTCTTTCCAAGCCCTTTGTATCCCAGGCCTCTCAAGGTATAAGCTTGTGATTTCCGGTTATTTTCAGCTTCTTTTTCACCAAACGAGGCAAAGAAATCATCCTGGGTATTGGCATCCCTGTTAATTGCTTTATCTCCATTTTCTACCAGGGAATTATAAATCTCATCTGCTTTTGGTTTATCCTTTAACTCCTGAAAACAAAGTCCCTGATAATAACTCATAATTCCGGGTCTTCCGGCAGTTTCGGCTTTTGATGCCAACGTATAATAACCTTTTGCTTTATCGTCCATTTTTAATGCTTCAAAAGCCTGGCCAATAAAATAATTTACCTGAATATCCCTGTTTCCGGATCGGGCGCTGCCTGCTTCCTCATCAGGTACTTGTGCCAACAGAAAATGGTCTAGTGCCTTCTGGTATTGCTTAGCTGACATGTATTTCAACCCCATTGACAATTGTGCATCCATAATTACTTCGCGCACCCGCGAATTCCCTTCCCGATAGCTAAAAACCTTATCTTTTAAAAGTTCTATTGATTTTTCAGGTTTTCCAGCCAGCGTAAGAACAGTTATCTGACGAACAAAGGCATCGTCACGTTTGTTCACAACCTGCTCATTTCCCTCAAAAATCTTCACCCTTTTTTCGAGTGGGCTGTTGTTCAATTCATAAAGATTGTCCAATTCCGTATATAAAATGGCATCGCTGTGGTCGAGTGCAATGGCTTTTTCATAATATGGTATGGCTTTGGGAATGTCCTTGGAATAGTAATAGTATCCCCATCCTAAATTTCGGTAGGCCATGGCCAGTCCGGGATCAAGCTTAATTGCCTTTTCCCAGTATTCAATGGCCTTATCGGGCTGCTTGTCGTACAGAATATTTCCAAGGTAATAGTAGGCTTTCCCATCGTTTGGGTTAAAGGTGATGGCTGAATTTAAGATTTTTACTGTTTCGAGCCGAAAAGGGAAGCAATAGTTTTCAGAAAGCATTTGAGCCGTTTTAAAGTATTTTCCTGCCTGTTCCTTTTTGCCAACCTGCTCCTGGATATAACCAAGGTAATATTGAACAATCGGGTTTTCACCCTTGTACCGTAGCAGTACATCTTCCGCTTCAGCAAGCATCCCTTCGTTTAGATATCCAACCGCTAATTCCAGATAATTCTGATCAAAATCTCTCATCTTTTTTGTCAGTGACGCCAATGCCCTGTTGGCTTCGGGACTATTGCCGGATTCCTTTGCAATCAGATAGGCTTCATTTCCCAACCTGAAGTTAAGCGGATCAGTTTTCAGAATAGGGTCTACTGTTTCCATTGCCCCTTTAGTATTACCACTTCTCCGCTGAATAGATGCTTTCAAGCCGACAGCCCGGGTGTTTCTACTATTGGTGGATAGCGACTCATTTATCTGATGAAGCGCCTTGTTGAAATCTCCCTTGATGCAAGAAATCTGTGCCAATTCAAAATAGGCAGCCGAATGATAGGCATAATCCCAGGTTGCGCGGTACAAGGTATCAATAGCTGCATCGTAAAGCCCCAATGCCTTTAGGGTGATACCCTGCAGGTAAAAAACTTCACAGGTAGATGGCCGGGTATAGTCTTTGGAAATTCGTTTTGCTGCGGTTGCAAAATAGTTTCTTGCCTTTGGATAATCCCCGTTTTTGAGATACTGGTTTCCAACGGCAATATTCGTCCGGATGTCCGATGGATCGCGTTGAAGCGCTTCTTCATAATACGCCATGGAAGCCTTGTAAAACTGTTCCTGACGGCTGCCGGTCAGGTAAAGTTCTTCTACCGTAGCAATATCTTTTGGCTGAAGGGGCCTTTCAACCACTTCCGGCAGTTTTTCTGTCCGTTGTTTTTGAACTGGCTGATAGGAAACCAGCACTTTATTGGTTTCGGCATCTGTCATTTCGGTATAGAGGTCATTGAAATTGTAGTTGCCTTCCATCCTGACCAATTCAGTAAAGGCTTTTTCCGGCGAGATCGATATATTCTTCTGCAAAATAATTTTGTCACCCTTCTTCAGGATTATGCGTGCTTTTTCAACTTTCTGTGTGGAATGATAGCCCAGGAATACGGTATTGTTTTCGCGCTGTTCGAGGTTAACGGCACCATCCAGGTTGGCATTTTTAAAACCTTCAATATCCTTTACCGGGTACCAGTACTGCTTCCATGTTTTCACCTCGTAAGGTCTGATCCAGGTATAGTCGGGCTGGTTATCGGAGAAGGCACCTACCATTATTTCTACATAGGGTCCACTGGTCTCTGTTAGTCTTCCTTCGGTAGCCTGACCTCTTATTCCTGATCCCCATTCCCAAAGTTTGGCCCCTTTGACAATATTGTGATCTCCAATGTGAACTGTTCCGCTGTTCGATCCATGATCGTAACCTCCCATAAAATCCTCTTTCAAATCGTGCGCAAAAAAAGAGGCCGATTGCTTCACATTTTTCCACCAACTGATGTCAACCCCAGCGGTAAAATCCTGTCCTCTGTATACTTCCGTAGAAAAAGGCCAGCGGGTAAAATCGGTTTTTGAATGATAGGTGGCGAATTCCACACTTGGAGGGAAGATGGTCTGGTAGTTGTCGTTGGTATGTGCTGCGACATTGGCCCAGTAAAGAAAGGTATTTGTATAGGGCGTTGGATTGTAAATGGTCAGCTCCGCCTCGAAATAGGATTTCCCGGGGCGAACTGTAACCCCAACACTCCATCTCATGCGATGCCGCGGTTCTGTCTCCCCAATGAAGATGGTTTTGCTGCCATCTTCATTTTCAGCCAAAGTGTAATCCATCGGAAACATGGTGGATGCCCTGTGGTGATGGAAAACGCACCATTCAATTCCACCCGAAACCCAGGCTCCCAACATGCCTATATTCGAGGGTTTTACCTCATTGTTCTTGTATATGAAATTGTAATTGTTCGTTTTATCTGTGGCATAATAGAGCTTCCCTCCAATTTCCGGCGTGACACCCAATTGAATGTATTCATTTTCGAGGGTTAAAAATTTCCATGCCTTATTTTCCCTTTGATTGGAAATGACATCATTTTGTGCATACGGGTAAACCACTCGTTGGGCCCCCTGGAAACTTCCGCCATTGAAAAATATGGGCGCTTTTTCTGACGGCTCAACAGGGTAGGTCGGCATGGTGATGAATTCTTCAGAAATTTTCACTCCGCTTTGCGCAAAACAAGGCAAAATGGAGCCGATAATTAATAAGAACGTAAGCCAAAATTCGGAGGATCTCATCTCGTTTGGGATTTGGATATTTGGTGCTTTATTTCAAACAGCAACTATATTTATAATATAAAGAACGCTAATTTTCAGAAACCCCAATTGTTATTTTTTTACCTAATCCATTGCCAAACAAATCTTTTCCGCCGTTGTTCTCAATGACAATGCCTTTCCCTTTTAGTGGTGTAGATTTTGTCAGCATAAAATTTTTCAGCACTTCAAAACCGGATCCTGTTGCCGAAGCATTCACAAACCGGGGATTTTCGAAAATTGCAGCCGGATCGCCCGGCAGATTTTCAAATTTACCAAAAAAACAGTTGTTGCTGAATTTTGTGTTAACATCACCCTTGAAGGAGAAATCAGCATTTTCTGCCACGTAAAAGATGTTGTTGGCAAACAAAGTATTTAGCGGCCATGGCCCCCCCCAATTGTCCATTTGTACAATTGTCCGGTCAATTTCCGCAGATGGTTTTTCGGGAATTACAAAAACGTTGTTGTATAGCTTTGTGTTTTCTATCGGCCCAGAAAGGTGAATGGTCGGGGAGAACCAGGCTTTCGGACCAGTCTTATAGGGTCGGATGCCATCGTTGATACTTACATTGTAACGCACTATGGTGTTGGTAGTTCCGATATTTTGGGCCGTATGCACATTTGAACCACTGTTGCAAACAAGCAAGAAACCTCCGTAATTGTCGTGGCTGTAGTTGTATTGGATAATTGTGTTCTGGCAGTTCCAGTCGGAATCAAATCCTTGACCGTCCCAGTTTGCCTTGTGCCCTGAAACTTCGTTAAATTGAATGATCGTATTGTCTGCACTCCAAGGCCAAATACCTGCGGCAGCTTCTGTCGTTGTAAAGGAATCGGGACAGTCGCGCATGACATTGTATTCGATCAGTGCACCATCGGTTCCAATGGGCACAATTCCATCTCCTGGTATTTGTTCCAGCAAATTGTGGCGGATAACCACATTCAGACTCGGATGCCATTTTTTTCTGTTGGTGTAACCGCCTGAATTTATGCCATTTCGCTCGCAATGGTGCAGGAAACAATTGGTTATTTGCAAATCGACAAACCGGGTCATCACCGAATCGCCACGATTCTGCCAGTAAATGGCACTTCCGCCTCCATCCTTTTTAATCAGACTTCCGTTTACGTGGTGAATTTCCAGGCTATCCAAAACGATGTGGTGACAATCGCCAAAATCCTGGGCAGAGACGATGATTCCTCTTCTTTTCGCCAATGACTCCTCTCCGGTGTTGGTTATTTCCAGGTTCCTGATCTCCCAGTATTCGACATTGTGTAAAAGTAGTGTGTGCAGCTTCTCCCCTTTCCCGTGGATGGCGGGATTTTTCCCTTCCCCATATTTGTTGATTTGGATGGGTGTTTCAGCAGAACCACTTCCTTTTAACTCCAACTGTCCATTCCATGAACAACCTGATTTAAACAGAATCTTATCTCCGGGCTTATATTGGGTTTGGTTCACTTTCTCAAGCGTAGCCCAGGCAGATTGAGGAGAATGACCGGAGTTTTTGTCGTTGCCGCCGGCCGAATCAACATAATAGATCGCCTTGCCTTGATAGGAGATAAAAATAAAAAACACAAACAATGAAGATAAAACCCAGAATGACTTTCTCATTAGATGGCTAGAATATTTAATTAAAGATAGTTTATCCAGTCAGTTAAGTTTTAAGAACAATATAATGACGTAGTTTCAGTTTCCACTATTTTGACATCCCCCAACCTCCCGATGAATCGGGACAAGCTCTCCAAAGGAGGGGAGTAATGCAGCGATGATGATTTGAACACGAATCCGAAGTCTCCCCCTCGGGGTCCCGAAAGCTTTCGGGAAGAGGGGTCAAATTTAGAGGGAATAAAACATTAATTCTTTCTTATTACTCAGTTGCCTGAGTATTTCTTTTGTTAGAATTGGGAGTAATATTCGCCCAGTTGTGTCAGTTTTCCTGCCGTGTCAAAAAGGGCAGAATTGCCGAGTGCCGCATTTCCCGGATCGGCAGAAAACCAGGAATAGCGCTCAACATAATTGATCTTTTCGAGTGCCGGTAATATCTGCTGCATAAAAGTCAGCGCCATTGCTTTGGTGACTTTGCTAGTAGCTGGAGTGGATGCACTCCAGTCTGCTGGGGCAAATTCCGTCAGCCAAATCGGACGGTTGTACAAATCGTGTATCGCTTTTAAATGATCCATCAGGCTTTGCGCATTGGCGCCTCCATACCAATGGACACAAATAAAATCGACCCGATAGCCTTTTTCTCCTGCCTTGGCCATAAATCCCTTCATCCAGTCATTGTCAGCATGCACGCAAGCCGGGCTACCCAAAGGGATATTCGGTTTCATCAATTGCGGCCAATAGGTTAATGCTTCCTCTACGGTTAAATTTGCCTGCTCTTTTCCATCTGGTTCATTAAATCCAAGCAGCTGTTTTACTTTGCCGGCCTTGGCTAGCGAGTCGACTTTAAACAGATTGCTTTCCAGCGACCATTTGCCCCAGATCATGGGAACAAAGCGGACGCTGTCGGGCTCTTTCAAGTTGGCATCCACTCCCCATGAATAGTGCCAGGAGACATTCAAAGCTGAAACTTTCGATGACCAGTTGGCATTTTTGGTGGTAAAGCAGGCTCCCTTCTTCTGAGCGTACGATTTTGCCGGATTTTTTGCCGGGTCTTCCGTTTTTGTATCAGCAACAATGGCAGCTGACTTATCCGAACACGAAAAAGCCATAATCAGCAGGAATATAAACAAGAGTCTGTAGTGCATTTTTCTAAAATTAAAAGAATTGCCACAAGCCAATAAAATGAAATTGATGCCCGGCTACCCGGGCATCAATTGTCCTACCAGCCTGTATTTTGCTGCAGTTTGTTGTTCTTGTAAAGTTCAGACAAAGGTATCGGATAAAGGTTCATCTTCTCCTCATAAATCCTGCGCTCAACCAGTTTTTTGGTGTATTTAAAGGTCCCGTCCGCATTTTTTGCAATCTCCATTCCATAAATATCCCTGGTTGTATCGCCGATTTTCCAGCGTTTGATGTCCCAGAACCGCTGTTCTTCAAAAGCCATTTCTACCCGGCGTTCATTTTGCAGTTTTGAACGAAACTGCTCCTTGGTTAATCCTGCAGGAAAAGCGGGCATCTTGGCCCTTGTACGGATCAGGTTCACTGCCTGAAGCGCTGTCATGCCCAAGGTGGATGCGTTTGCCGGTCCATAAGCTTCATTCATGGATTCGGCATAATTCAGCAGCACTTCTCCATAACGGAATATTACCCAGGTATGTTGCCTGGTGCTGATGCTGTTTGGATCCAGGCTGACTGTTTCCAACACGTATTTTTTCAGATAATACCCTGTTCTTGTGGCATTGGCCTTGGGTGCGGCATTGGCCCCACCATACCAGCATTCCAGTGGCTTACTTTTAAAGGTCGAAGTATTGTAAAGGATAGTCAAGTCCAATCTTGGATCTCTTCCTGCATATGGAGTGGCCGGATTAAATCCTGAATTCGGATCAGAAATACTTAAACCATTGGTTCTCATTTCATAAGAGTCAACCAGGTTTTGTGTCGGACAGTTTCCGGTATTTCCACCTTCGAAACCGATCGGGAAATTGGCTTTTTCGAAATAATTTTGGTTTCCTTCCCGTCTCTCAAGTATCAGCTCTTTGCTTGTAACGTTGTTGAGAAAGGCATTGTAATTCGCTTCTAAACTATAGGTTGCAGAATTAATGATGTCCTTTGCAGCAACTGCAGCGTCAATCCACTTTTGCGCGGTTCCTTGGGGATTGTGCAGCGGACTGGCTGCATAGAGCAGTGTGCGGGCCTTTAAGGCCATCGCCGCTCCTTTTGTAGCCCGGGAGGTTTCCTGGGCGGAAGTAAATCCTACGTAGGTTTTGGGAAGAAGCGGAATAATTGCATCGCATTCTGAAACAATAAATCTCACAATGTCATCATAAGAAGAGGGAGAAACGGCATTCGCCTCCTCTTGTGTCAGAACAGTTGTTATCAGCGGAACATTGCCATATCTTTCGATTAACTGAAAATAGAAGAAAGCCCTCAGAAACCTCGCTTCATGCGGATAATTGTTGAACTGTGTCATTTCATCAGCATAAGAGTCGGTCCACTTGTAATCCTCAAATTTCCGGCCTTTCACCTCTTGCAGAAGTAAATTGACGGCCCTGATACCGGAGTACATTTGCTCCCACTGATCGTCGAGTGTTTGAATGGAGCTCCAGCTTCCATCATTGAATTTCTGTACCGATGAAACATCCAGGACAAACTCCGCATCATCCGTTGCCGAGGCCCTCATGGCTCCGCCAATAGGTGTAAAACCCAAAGGCAGACTGGAATAAATATCCGAGAGCAAATTTTGAGTCCGGTTCCAGTCTGAGAATACATCTTCTTTTTGCAAATAGGAAGCCTCACTATAATCCAGATAGCTGCAACTCCCCATAAAGAACGACAGAAGTCCAACTATGATAATTAATTTTATGCGTCTCATAACTTTTCGTTTTTTAATGGTTTAGAAAGCAACATTGATCCCCAGGTAACAAGAGGTCAAGGTCGGATAGCCGGTGCTTAGTTCTTCCGGATCCATTACCTTAATTTTGTCGATGGAAAACAAATCCATGCCTCTTAAAAATATCCGGGCCTTGCTTAATTTCAATTTCTTCAGGCTTTTTTCTGACAATTCGTAATAAACTTCTGCAGTCCTCAGTTTTAGATAGCTGCCATTTTCAATCCAGACCGAATTTTGCCTGAAATTGTTATCATTGTCAAGTGTCGTCAAGCGGGGCAGGGTAGCAGAATTGCTTGTTGAAGGGGTCCAGTGATTATCAGAGAAGTCAGAGATTGTTGTATTATCCCGCAAGGGCCAGAAAACACTCGGTGTATTCAGATAAAGTGATTGGTTTGCAGTTCCCTGGAACACTGCCTCAACACCAAAACCCTTGTAAACAAACCCAAGATTAAAGGAATAATAGATTTCCGGATTGGTCGTGTTAAAACCTATCGGGACATTGTCCTGCTCATTGATTATCTTGTCTGCGTTCTGATCTTTGTATTTAATATCACCCGGCTTCAATGTAGAGAAGAGTTGCTTCGGGCTATTGGAAATGTCACTTTCATCCTTAAAAAATCCGATTGCCTGCATCCCAAAAACCTGGCCGATTGGATTTCCCGTACGTTTCAGATAGTCGTAAGGCTGATAAATTTCAGCCATTTCGATAATCTTATTCCTGGCAAATGACAGTTGTCCCCCAAGATGATAGTTCAAACTTCCTATTTGATCTTTCCAGTTCAGACTTACCTCTATGCCTTTGTTTGAGGTTACTCCCAAATTCTGAACAGGCGCTGTAACGCCAATTACAGAAGACAACTGACCCGACATTGAAACCAAAATGTCATTCCGTTTGTCGTAGAAAGCATCTATTGTTGCATCCAGTTTTCCCCAAAGATTGGCATCCACCCCGAAATTTGTTTTGTATGATTTTTCATAGGTCAGCTGTTGTGTTGCCAGTTGGCCTTCATAATACCCCCCATTGGCAGTATTGTTGTTGGTATAAAAATAGCCGCTGCTTGAGTAGAATCCATGGTCGGCAAGATTTGGGGACATCAGGTCATTCCCGGTAATTCCCCACGACGTTCTTAGCTTCAGAAGCTTTACCGAAGTTGAGCTGGCAAGAAAAGACTCTTTGCTTAAAAGCCAGGCTCCGGAAATGGCAGGGAAAAAGCCAAAGCAGTCATCTGAAGGCAATACACTGGTTCCACTGTATGAAACTGAGAGGGATGCATAATACTTCTGCGCGTAATTGTAATTTGCGTTTCCAACCATGCTTTGATGCAGGTAGGTATGATATTGTCCGTTGTCCACTTTTTTGTCCTGCTGATATAGTAGCATGGAATTCAGTGTATTTTGCCCCCATGAGGTGTAATGATTCAGCTTTGCCCAAAAATTACCATGTCTCCATTGGCTTCCCAAACTTGAATATGGATTAAGGGCGGTTTCCCGACCATAGTTGGTGTAAATGGTGTCAATGATGGCACCTGTAGTCTCATTGCGCTGTATGTCCGTGGTTTGGTACTGATAGGACTTGGTTTTTCCATCCCAGAAGGTTGCGGAGTTGTCGTAGGAAGCGGCAATTTCACCTGAAAGTCCTTTTACTATTTTGTCCAGATTTTGCCTGATACTGACGTCAAAGAGTAATGTCCTTGAATGAGACGATGCGTAACCGGTTGCCGTTGAAAGTGCC
>CAZVTL010000143.1:0-10088 GCA_964630075.1 uncultured Tangfeifania sp. | reverse complement strand
CCAGATGATCGACCACTCCATCCTCCACCCAATCCTGACGGATGAAGATTTGAGACGGGAATGTGAAGTTGCCCTAAAATACAGGGTTGCCTCGGTGTGTGTAAAACCTTATGCAGTAAAGCAGGCAGTTGAATTGCTTCGAAATAGCGAAGTGCTAGTTGGTTGTGTAATCGGTTTTCCTGCCGGGAATTCGGCCATTGCCGTGAAGGTTTTTGAGGCTGAAACAGCTTGCAAGGATGGGGCTGTCGAGATGGACATGGTGATCAACATCGGAAAAGCACTACAAGGTGATTGGAATTATATCAGGGAGGAGATCCAATCTGTCACCGAAACCTGTCATCACCATGGTGCCATCATCAAGGTGATTTTTGAAACGGACTTCCTTAGCAGGGAAGCGGACATTGTCAAACTTTGTGAGATCTGTACCGAAGCAGGAGCGGATTATGTGAAGACCTCCACAGGTTTTGGTTTTATCAAGCAATCCAATGGCGATTATAACTATCTTGGGGCGACCATTCCGGTACTGGAATTGATGAAAAGTAATGTTGGTCCCCAGGTGAAGGTGAAGGCCGCGGGTGGTGTCAGGACATTGGATCAACTACTGGATGTGCAAAAGGCAGGTTGTGCCAGGTGCGGCGCTACTGCCACGGCAACGATCATGGAAGATGCTATCCAACGATTTGGGAGTTATTGATTCTCTGCTTTCTATCTATATTTTAAATATTTGTAGAATTTCAACAGGCTAAGTTAAAAGCTTAAGAACTCACTTAATATATGAACAACAAGACAAATAAACCGCTATTCCTTACAGCCAGCCTGGGACTGGCAGTTCTGGTTCTTCCTGCCACCGGCATTGGAACACCTCTACAAAAAAGCAGCCAGGACTCACCAAAACCCAATATCATCTTCATCCTTGCCGATGACCTGGGCTATGGTGACCTAAGCTGTTACGGACAGAAGCATTTTCAAACACCCAACATCGACCGGCTGGCCAAAGAGGGGATGTTGTTTACGCAGCATTATTCCGGCTGCCCGGTTTGTGCACCTTCGAGGTCCTCCCTGATGACCGGTCAGACAACGGGTCATACCCCCATCCGCGGCAACAAGGAGTGGGTACCTGAAGGGCAGTGGCCACTGCCGGCAAACAGCATCACCATACCAGTGATGCTGAAAACGCTCAGCTATACCAGCAGTTGCTTCCGCAAGTGCGGCTTGAGTTTCGTCGGTACAGAAGGACACCCCAACAGCCAGGGAATCGATCAGTTTTATGGCTACAACTGCCAGCGGCTGGCGCACAACTACTACCCTGGACATCTGTGGGACAACCAGCAGAAAATTGTTTTGGCTGGAAATGCCGGGGATCAGTTTGGCGAATATGCACCCGATTTAATACAGCAACATGCCCTGCAATTCATTGAAAAGAACAGGGAGAAGCCTTTTTTCCTCTATTACGCCAACACCATTCCCCATGCAGAGTTGTTGCTGCCGCAGAAAAATATGGAACCATTCCGTGGCAAGCTGTTGCCGGAGAAGAGTTTCAAGGGAACCAATCCGGGAGACAAGGGGTTCAGGGAGGGTCCTTATGGCACACAGCCAGAGGCGCATGCTGCCTTCGCTGCGATGGTGACCCTGCTGGACAAACAGGTGGGCGAGGTCATGGAAAAATTGAAGGAGCTTGGTCTGGATAGAAACACCCTCATCTTCTTTAGCT
The DNA here is from genome assembly GCA_964630075.1 of uncultured Tangfeifania sp. Taxonomy (GTDB): domain Bacteria; phylum Bacteroidota; class Bacteroidia; order Bacteroidales; family Prolixibacteraceae; genus CAINVV01. Next base: position 8,377 of record CAZVTL010000143.1, on the reverse strand, counting down.
CAGACAATGGACCCCATTTGGAGGGCGGTGCCGATCCCGACTATTTTGACAGCAACGGCCCTTTGAGGGGCTACAAGCGTGATTTGTACGAGGGGGGGATGCGCGAACCGATGCTCGCCTGGTGGCCTGGAAAGATCAAGGCGGGCACAAAATCTGACCATATCTCGGCATTCTGGGATGTGATGCCCACCCTGGCAGCCCTCACCGGGGCCAAAACGCCTGGGAATATCGACGGAATCTCCTTCCTTCCAACACTTTTGTCACAAAAAGGACAACAACAACATGATTACCTCTACTGGGAGTTTCACGAGCAGAAAGGGCGTCAGGCATTGCGCAAAGGCAATTGGAAGCTGGTTTGCTACCAGGTGCAGGATCCTGCAAAAGCGTCCACCGAATTGTACGACTTGGGCAACGATATTGGTGAAATGAAAAATGTTGCCAATCAGCACCCCGAAATTGTCAAAGAGCTTTCAGTATTGATGAAGGGGGCCAGGACACCGTCGGAGGTGTTTAAGTTTCAGTCGGAGACAGTCATTAAGTGATTGATTGTTGATTATTTTAGCATTTGTCCATTTTCGTTTTCATTTCATTCTTGCTGGATCTTTTCTTCATCAGCTCGTCTTCATCCTCCGGGTTAAAACCCGGAGTTACAACACTGGACATGCCTACGGCATTGCAGGATTGGGGGGGAAGATGATTTGCTCTTTAAGAGCAGATCTCATTTCGATTTGGCGTTGAGCCGGTTGTATCCTATCGTGACTACTGCACACTCCACACATCAGCTAGCTTCCACCTCTCCGGGTTAAAACCCGGAGTTACAAGACTGGTCATGCCTACGGCATTGGGAGGTTGGTGAGGAATGATGATTGAGGTGGACATCTCGTAATTAGGAGTCAGTTACTCATGTTGCAAGCAAGAATAAGGAATTTGAAAAGGATCTATGAGTGCCATCGGCACGATCAGTATTGTACCGCCGGGTTTTAACCCGGCGAAAAGAAATAGGCCCAGCTCCCGCTGTACCCGGAGTGCCGTAGGTACGACAGAGCTGATATTCACACTAAATCCTGAAAAATATACCGTTCATCGTAAGCCACCCCATGCTTGATTAGCATGTCAATATACTCATCTCTAAAAGTACGATTCTTATGATGCTCCTCCTGATTTTGAATGTATCGGAAAACCCGGTCAATGTGTGATCGACTGTAAGAAAACGATCCAAACCCTGGTTGCCATTCGAACCGGTGCCTTAAGAATACGCTTTCGTTGATCCATTTTGAAGACCTTGCCTTTGAACTTTGCATCATATTTGAAACCGAAACAGATGGAATTAGTCCTATAAAGCAGTGAATATGATCTTCCACACCATTTACCAACAATGCCTTGCAACCAGTTTCATTAATCAGCTGTCCAATGGACTGGAGTAATTCACCTTTCCACGATTTATCAATAATTGCATCGCGATATTTTACGGCGAAGACTGTCTGAATGTAAATTTGGTGGTAAGAATTTGCCATGGTGGTTATGTTTTGGATGAATTTGTAGACTCTTACCTTAAATTTAAGCCAAAAATTTCAGAAAAATGAACGATTGGGTACCAGAATTAGGTTACGCTGGACCAAAACCTCATTCCTTCCGGATCGATGTGTTGGTCTATTGTTAATCTACATTTGAGATTTACCCGATTCTTTTCACTGCCGTACCTACGGCACTTCCCCCCACATCATCTCGTCTCCACCCCTCCGGGTTAAAACCCGGAGTTAAAAGACTGGTCATGCCTACAGCATTGCAGGTTTAAGCGGGTTTTGAATGCTACGACTGTAGTATTAGACTGATTTACTCTTTAATTTTTATACATTTGAAAATTGGTTACCAAGTTTTACTATGCCTGAAAAGGGAATGTTTAGCAACAGAAGAAGAGCAGATGAACTTTTTGATCTCGTCAAAGCTGATGACCAGAAGGCCTTTGAATTGCTGTTTGCCATCTTCTTTGCCCGTTTAAATGATTTCGCCCGAAAGGTCGTTGGGGATGATGTGGTATCACAGGATATTGTTCAGGAGGTCTTTGTGAAATTGTGGGAAAGCCGGGAGCGCATAGAAAGCATCAACCTCGGGGGCTTTCTGTTCCGTTCGGTGAGAAACCGCTGTCTGGATTACATCAAACACCAGAAGGTTGAGCAAAACAGAATGCAGGGAATTACTGTTGAATCGAAGTATGAAGAGTTGTACCGTATCGATTTCATTGGCAATGAACCATATATTCTGATCGAGCAGGAGCTTGAGCTTGAAATTGAGAAGACCATCCAGAGCCTGCCCGATCGCTGCCGTGAAGTTTATATTTTAAGCAGGAAGCATGGATTAAAGAACAAGGAGATCGCCGATGAGCTGCATATCAGTATCAAGAATGTGGAACGCCACCTCAGCCGTGCCTTGCAATCGTTTCGCAGGAATTTTTCAGGTGTGTTTCCTATACCACTCATTTCGCTCCTATTGAAGAATCTGTAGGGTATCAAAATCCTTGTTGAAAAATTTTATTTGCGGAGGATGGGTAAAGCAGGGTATTTGTCGTTTTAATGACAAAGACAAATTCTACCCATGGTCAATCAGGAATTCAAAGCCATCATTTCACGTTATTTTCGTGGTGAACTGGCTGAAAATGAATATGAACTATTAACTGCATACCTCAGGGACAAAGAAAATGCTGACTATTTCAACTGTACCAAAGAGGAGTGGGAACAACAACCAGAAGTGGATGAATCGGGAGCCAGAAACCTCAAACGACTTTTGTATCGGCTCAACAGTATAAAAGCGACACCTCCTCAGCCCATGATTCTCAGGTTGTGGTTTCAGGTGGCAGCTGTTGCCGCGATTCTGACAACAGGACTCTTTCTCGGCGCTCTTTTTAGTCATCAAAATTCTGCCTCCAAACCATTTTCAGAGCAGTTGGTATTCGAAACTCCCCGCGGACAGAAATCGCTGGTGAAATTGCCGGATGGCTCTGAGGTTTGGCTAAATGCCAAATCGACCCTGGTTTACAGTACCTTTTCTGACAGCCACAGGCAGGTCGAATTGAAGGGGGAGGCTTTCTTCAATATTTCTCGGAATGAACATGCCCCCTTTGTCGTAAAAACGGACCAGTGCGAAGTGGAGGTTTTGGGTACTTCCTTCAATGTGATGGCCTACAATGAGTTTGGGCGTCAGGAAATTACCTTGATGAATGGAAAAGTAGTAGTACATGCCGATGAACTGGACCAGGAGATCAGGCCTGGTCAGGCGGTTGTCCTGAAAGATCATCAGATGAAGGTGGTGGAGGTTCGTCCTGCGGATGCTTCAGGATGGGTCGAAAGCAAGCTCAACTTCCGGAACATCCCTTTGTCGGAGCTGATGAAGAGATTGGAGAACTGGTACGATGTCGATATCACCCTGGTTAACAAGAGCGGCAGGGAGGTCAGTTTTACCGGTACCTTTAAAAATGAAGAAACCATCTGGCAGGTGCTGGATGCCATTCAAGTCTATACACCTATCAGGTACAAGAAAACAGATCTGAGACAGATCAGGATCACTATTGAATAGCACTCCTGTCAAGGAATCTGGTTAAAAGATATTTATTCAAGTCAAATATATCGATAGAAGGGAGGACCAATCGAAACAGTGCAAGCGAGCAAAGGAAGAATCCAATTTTATATATAAAAAGACGCCAGAAAAGCGGCAACTCTTCTGACGTCACAATTCTAGAATTAATATTCATTAAAACCAATGTAAAACTATGAAAAAAAACGCCTCGAAGCTAAGGCACCCACTATGGCCTCAGCTAAGAAAAATGTTCATCGTTATGAAACTAACCACATTGTTAATTTTTTTCGCACTTTTTCAGGTTTCTGCGAGTTCCTATTCCCAAATTACCCGGTTAAGCCTGAAGTTTGAGAATGAAACCCTTGAGCGTGTCTTCAACAAGATTGAAGCCAATTCCGAGTTCTCTATTTTTTACAAGAATGAGTTGATAAAGAACTCAAAAGAGGTAAGCGGAGAGTACAAGGATGCCCTGGTGTTTGCCATTTTGGATGAGGTACTCAAGAACGAGGAGCTGACCTATACCATCAAGGACAAGCTGATCATGATTGTGCCAAAGGATTATGTCCCTGCAACCAGCAATGCCCAGCAAGACCGTAGGATTTCGGGGAAGGTTACAGATCAGGCCGCATTACCCATTCCAGGGGTTTCGGTTTTGGTAAAGGGCACCACGGTCGGGATCACGACAGCCAATGATGGGACTTTCACCTTGCAAATTCCTGCGGATGCGCAGACCATCTCCTTCCTGTTTGTGGGAATGAAAACCCAGGAGATTGCTGCTGCCGGTAAAAATGTTTTCAACGTTGTACTGGAAGAGGAGACCATTGGGGTGGATGAAGTGGTGATTGTTGGTTATGGATCCCAAAAGAAGATCAATACCACAGGAGCCGTTTCGCAGGTAAAAATGAAGGAGGTATTGGGCGATCGTCCTGTGATCAGCACAGCCACGGCACTTCAGGGAACCATTCCCGGCCTGGTCGTAACTGGTGGATCAACACCAGGTCAGGCCAAATCTTTCAACATCCGTGGAACCACTTCCCTGAATGGGGGTAGTCCATTGGTTTTGATCGACAACGTACCCGGAAACCTCGACATGATCAACCCTGAAGATATCGAATCAGTTTCTGTCCTGAAGGATGCTGCCTCTTCCGCCATTTACGGCGCCCGTGCGGCCTATGGGGTGATCCTCGTAAGTACCAAGAAAGGTGAGAAGAACCAGCGTTTTCAATTGAACTACAACAACAACTTTGGATTTGAACAATCCATCAACCGTCCGGAGCAGGCATCGGCCCTCGATTTTCTGAAAGGGTACAAGAATACCGGTTTCCTATCGGGAAACTATTTTGCAGGACAGAACATCGACAAGTGGATCCAGTATTTAACAGATTATCAAAAGGATCCAAGTAAATTTGATATCGTGGGTGATGGAATTTATATTCCCACCGACAACAATCCTACCAAGACTCGTTACTATTTAAATGAGAAGGATCTATACGACAATATGCTTGAGGATTATGGATTCCTGCAATCACACAACATCTCCGTTAGTGGGGGTACCACCAATCTTTCCTACCGTATATCCCTGGGATACAACGACGAACAAGGACCATTGCTTACCGACAATGACAACTATTCCCGTATCACCACCAATGCCTACATTTCGGCAGATATTACCCCATGGTTGACAGAGTCGGTCGATGTTCGCTATGCAAACAGTACCAAATCTATTCCTTATGAGGTATCCGGCGGTCTTTACGGGATGAGGATATGCATGCTTACACCAGAAGGTGAGATGACCTCCAACAGCGGCAAGCTGCTGCCGATGAATACCCCCAAGAATATGTTGCTTTATTCTGCTCCTGCCACCACAAAAACCGCCAACCCCAGGATTTTATCCAGGACAACAATCAAGCCTTTCAAGGGGATGGAGGCCATTCTGGAGTATACCTTTAACAACCAGACTGCTGATTTCAAGCAATTCAATGCGCCGTACGAGTTCACATCGATCCAATTGGGGGAGGCTTTTACTGCCAACAACGTGTCCCAATACTGGAACACCAAATCCTCCACCGATTACAAGGCCCTCAATGCCTATGCCACCTATACCCTGGATCTGGAGAAAGTTCACCACATCAAGGCAATGGCAGGATACAACCAGGAGAGCAGCAGCTATGAAGAGCTGAATGCCGACCGGAAATACATGATCAACAACGACCTTCCCTCCTTCAGTAGCGCAACAGGAGAGACGAAAGTCACCGACCAGTACTCGGAATATTCGGTAAGAGGCGGTTTTTTCCGGCTGAATTATGACTACAAGGGAAAATATCTTTTTGAAGCAAACGGACGCTACGATGGTTCTTCCAAATTTCCTACCGACACCCGTTTCGGATTTTTTCCGTCGGTCTCACTGGGTTGGAACATGGCCAACGAAAATTTCATGAGATGGTCGGCAAAATGGTTGAATCAATTCAAACTCAGAAGCTCCTGGGGACAGATCGGTAATCAGGCTATCTCTCCCTATGCCTACATGCCCTCCATGTCCTCTTTCCTGGGCGCATGGATTCAAAATGGGACACAACCCACCACCCTCAATTCACCCGGTTTGGTAAGCAGTACCTTTACCTGGGAGACGGTGCAGACCCTCGATTTTGGTTTGGACATGAGTCTGTTTAATTCCCGTCTGCAAACTACATTTGACTGGTACAAACGTGAAACCAAAGATATGCTGGCACCTGGTATGGAATTGCCGGCTGTGGTAGGTGCCGCAGCGCCGTTACAGAATGTGGCTAACCTGGAGACAAAAGGTTGGGAGGCCAATGTCTCATGGCACGATAAAATAGGTGAAGTGGCCTACAACATTGGTTTTAATCTTTACGATTCTAAATCCCACATCACCAAATACAACAATGTTTCAGGTCTGCTCAACAGCTATTACGAAGGACAGGAGATTGGTGAGATATGGGGTTATGTAACCGATGGCTTCTATTCTGTGGATGACTTTTCCAGCACGACTACCTGGAAATTGAAGGATGGAGTTCCAACTGTTCAGGGTTACAATGTCAAACCCGGCGATGTGAAGTTTAAAAACCTGAATGACGGGACCAACAGTACCAACCAGATCGATCCCGGAGCCAGTACACTAACAGATCCGGGTGATCGCAAGGTCATTGGCAGCAGTGCCTCCAGATTTCAGTTTGGTGTCAATGGAGGTGTGACCTATGCTGGTTTCAGCCTGAATATATTCCTGCAGGGGGTTGGTAAACGTGATTTCTGGACCAGTGACGATCGCAGATGGCCATTTAATTCCGCCGAATTTGGAACCATTTTCTCCGACCAACTGGATTATTGGATGCCGGTTGATGCAGCAGCAGGCAATTATACTGCAGTAAATCCGAATGCAGAATATTTCCGCCTATACAACCAGATGGAAAACGCTGGCTCTAACAAGCGTACCCAGTCCAAATATTTGCTGGATGCCTCTTATGTCCGGTTAAAAAATATCAGTCTCAGCTATGTCATTCCTTCGAAGTATGTCAGGAAAATTGGTCTTGCCGGAGTTAAAGTCTTTACAAGTATCGAGAATCCCTACACCTGGACCAAATTGCCAAATGGCTATGATCCTGAACGATTGTCGTGGGGATATCCCTTCTACCGCACCTCTTCATTCGGTGTAAACATTACCCTATAACTCTAAAAACTAGTACAATGAAAAAATATATTTTAATACTAATTTTTGCAGTTTCGACCCTTGTTGCCTGTAACAACGATTATTTGGAGAAATTGCCTGTTGAAACCCTGACCGAAGCTACTGCATTTGGAACCTACTCCAACTTTCAAACCTATGCATGGTCGCTCTATGGAGTATTTGACAATGCCAACATCTTACGCCGACTGGCCAATTATGGTGATGCAGGTATGAATGTGGGTGATGTTTATGCAGGTTATCTCGACTTTAAGGGTACCAGCCAGTACAATCCATATGCCTTCCAAACCATTGCCAGTGCCTCTTCAGGCAATGGCTGGAATTTTACCTATGTACGCTCTGTCAACATCATGCTTGCGAATATAGACAATGCCAACCTGACTGCTGCTGAAAAGGCCCACTGGCGTTCGGTAGGTTACTTCTTTCGGAGTTTTTATTACGCGGAACTGATTGCTCGTTTTGGGGACGTACCCTGGGTAAACAAAGTCCTTTCGGATACGGATGAAGAGATATATGGTCCCCGCACCCCCAGAAAAGAGGTTGCCGACAGTGTCCTGGCCAATTTGCAGTACGCTGAATTGAACATAAAAGCGGCTGGTGATGGAAAAAACACCATCAATCAGAATTGCGTTCGCGCATTGATCTCCCGTTTCACGTTGTTTGAAGGTACCTGGAGAAAGTACCATGGATTGGGTGATCATGCCAAATACCTGAATGAATGTGTAAGGGCTTCTGAGTTGTTGATGACCTCTTATCCCACCGTGCATTCGGATTATGGAACCATGTTTACAAGTCCGGATTTGGGCGTTGTACCCGGCGTGATTTTGTACAAGGAGTATGTGGCCAACGTCATCATGAGCCAGCATTCGCACTATGAACGCACCTCTTCCGGCATTTCGGAAATGCCCCAGCACATGGTAGATCTCTATCTATGCCAGGATGGTAAGACGGTATCCAACATTCCGCTTTATGCTGGGGATAAAAAACCCTATACCACCTTCAGGAAACGAGACCACAGAATGCTTTTAACCATTGCTCCTCCTTAAAAAAAAAAAAAAACCAGTACAACGGCCAGTTGGGACTATCCGGAAGATCCGGCAGACCGTG
>CAZVTL010000142.1:5179-10148 GCA_964630075.1 uncultured Tangfeifania sp. | reverse complement strand
CTTTGAGCGGGATTTGTGGGTTGGGATCATTATCAATGTCTGAACTGTGATTTATATGATGAATGTGATGGGCATGATTTACCATAAAAGCATGATCGGAGAAAAATCAGGGTAATCAAAAAAATCATATAAATCACAGTTCAGACTATCACAGCAGGCAAATTTGTGAACAGCATTTTCGAAGAGACTTAATAGACTTCGGCTTCAGCCGGAGGTAATGAGAATGCCTGATTACAGAGGCTTTAGCCAAATAAAATTGAAACATGCTACTGGATTAATTGGGCTAAAGCCCGTTTTATAATCAATACATTAGCCTTTAAATAGGTCTGATACAACTTAGATGAGGGTCTGGAATTGTAATCCAAGGGTACAAATTCACAGTAATCCCGGCAAAAAAAATCACCTGCAAAACAAATTGCAAGTGATTGATTTACTTGTTGACCCGCCTAGGCTCGAACTAGGACTCTTCTGAACCAAAATCAGACGTGTTGCCAATTACACCACGGGTCAATCAAAGTTGTCTTATCATTTAAGACCGCGCAAAAATACAAAGTTTTTTTTTTCTGCCAATACAAAATTGAAAAAGAACTTAAAATCTTCGCCCAATTTTGGTTACAACTGCGCTAGCAATTTGTTATTTCAATGAAAAATAATGAGTTATGGCTGGGTTGAATAAATTTTTCCATACACAATGGGAAAAGTGGGACAACCTTGCAGAATGACGTGAAACGCTTTCTGCTGTGGGGAAAGATTTTATATCTTCGCAATGATTTTTGGATGCTTTGGAAAGGGCAAATCCTGACTTAAAAAATGCGGAAATTCTCCGCATCCGTTTTTGCACATAGTGATCGATTAAAATAATGCTGATGAGAACATTCAAGTTTTACAACACGGTTGTCGGATGGGGAATCTTTGTAATTGCTGCCATCGTCTATCTGTTGACCATTGAACCCACCGCCAGTTTCTGGGATTGTGGTGAGTTTATCACAACCGCCTTCCGGCTGGAAGTTGGTCACCCACCCGGTGCACCACTGTTCATGATCCTTGGACGCATCTTCACCATGTTTGCCGGTTCCACTGCCCAGATACCGGTGATGATCAATGTGATGTCTGCCCTGGCGAGCGCTTTTACCATCCTCTTCCTCTTTTGGACCATCACGCACCTTGCCAGGAAAATTGTCCTGAATGGCGAAAAGGAGACTTTGGCTGAGTTGATTGCCATCATTGGAGCCGGTGTGGTTGGGGCACTTGCTTACACCTTTTCCGATACCTTCTGGTTCTCAGCTGTGGAAGGGGAAGTATACGGTACCTCCTCCCTCTTTACTGCCCTGGTTTTTTGGGCCATCCTGAAATGGGAGAATGAGGCGGATGAACCATTCGCCAATCGCTGGATTGTATTGATTTGCTACCTGATCGGTCTCTCTATCGGTGTCCACCTGCTCAACCTGCTGGCAATTCCGGCCATTGTGTTTGTCTATTATTTCAGGAAATATGAACCCACCAGAAATGGGATCCTTGCAGCATCCGGTATCTCCGCGGTTCTGCTCGCAGTAATTATTTGGCTGGTCATTCCCGGACTGGTCATTGTGGCCTCCTGGTTCGAACTGCTTTTTGTCAACGGCATCGGCTTGCCCTACAACAGTGGGGTGATCATTTATGCACTTGCATTGACTGCAGGTGTAAGTTACGGGATCATCTATACTTATCGCCATAAACAGGTAGTTCTCAATACTGTATTGATTGGTCTTTCCGTGATCGTCATCGGCTATTCCTCGTATGCCATGACGGTCATTCGCTCTTCTGCCAATCCGCCGATGGACCAGAACAACCCGGACAATGTTTTTTCCTTGCTCTCCTACCTGAACAGGGATCAGTATGGTAGCCGTCCACTGGGATACGGCCAATATTACAATGCCCCGCTCGACGAACAGGTTCCCTACAAGCAGGGCAGTCCGACCTACATCATGAAAAACGGCAAATATGTGATTGCCGAATACAAGTCGATACCCAATTATGATTCTCGCTTCTGCACTGTATTCCCAAGGATGTACAGTTCAAACCCCGAACATATACAGGAGTACAAGAATTGGGCAGGCATCAAGGGAACACCCATCCAGGCTACCAACCGCCAGGGGGAAGCTGAGACCCTTATGAAGCCTACTTTTGGCGAGAATCTCCAGTTCTTTTTTGGCTACCAGGTTGGATTTATGTACCTCCGTTATTTTCTGTGGAATTTTTCAGGTCGTCAGAACGATGTTCAGGGTCAGGGTGGAATTCTGGGTGGGAACTGGATTACGGGTATCAATGCATTGGACTCCATTCGGCTGGGAGACCAGAGTAACCTACCTCCAACCCTAGGTGACAACCGTGCAAAGAATGCCTATTTTATGTTACCATTCATCCTTGGATTGCTGGGAATGTTTTTTCAGTTCAATTCAGGAAGGAAGGGGAAGCACGACTTCACGGTCGTGATGCTGCTCTTTTTCATGACCGGACTGGCCATTGTGGTCTATTTGAACCAGGATCCATTGCAGCCGCGTGAGCGGGATTATGCCTATGCCGGATCCTTCTATGCCTTTGCCATTTGGATTGGTCTGGGTGTTTTGGGTGTGTACGACCTGTTGAAGCGTTATACGCCTGCAACGGTTGGTGCAATCCTCTCTGTTGCGATTACCTTCCTGGCTGTGCCCATGCTGATGGCCTCCGAAAACTGGGATGACCATGACAGGTCGGGTCGATATACCGCCCGTGATTTCGGTGGAAATTACCTTCAGACCTGCGCTCCCAATGCCATTATTTTCACCAATGGTGACAACGATACTTTCCCGCTTTGGTATGCCCAGGAGGTAGAGGGAATCCGGACCGACGTGCGGGTTTGTAACCTCAGTTACCTTCAGACCGACTGGTACATCGACCAGATGCGCAAAAAATATTACGATTCAGATCCACTTCCCATCAAATTTACGGAGGATCAGGTGGTGCAGGGGACCAGGGACATTGTCTACGTTCTGGATCAGCTCAAACGTCCGGTCAATCTGAATGAAGCGCTTGAATTTATCAGGTCGGATGATCCGGGATCCAAATTGCAGCAGGCTGAAAATGCCTCCTACCTTCCCACCAAACAGCTCTATTTGCCCATCGACAAACGGGATGTACTGTCATCCGGAACCGTGGAGGCGAAGGATGACTCGTTGATTGTGGACAAGATGGAGATCAACCTGACCGGCAATTATCTCTCCAAGGACGAAATGATTATCCTGGACATCATCAACAACAACAAATGGAAGCGCCCAATTTACTTTGCCGTAACTGTCGGCAGGGAGAAGTACCTCAACCTGCAGGAGTATTTTCAGGCTGAGGGTTTCGCCTACCGGTTGGTGCCTGTGAAGACGAAAGTCAAGGAAGGTCAGATTGGAAGGGTGAATTCAGGCATCATGTACAACAACATCATCAACAAATTCAAATGGGGCAACATGAACGACCCCAAAGTCTACCTCGATGAGAACAACATGCGGATGTCGATGAACATCAGGAACAACTTCGTCAGGCTGGCTGACCAGTTGGTGATGGAAGGCAGAACAGACTCAGCCGTTGCGGTACTCGATCGTTGCAATGAATTGGTTCCCAACAAAAAAGTGCCTTACAACTACTTCAATCTCCTGATGGCGGAGGCCTATTACAAGGCCGCCCAGGTGGACATGACCAGGATGGGCAAGGAGCGCACCTCCATGGAGGTCAATATGTTGCCGGCTGCAGTGAAGAAGGGGAATGAGGTAGTTCGTCAGATGGTGGAGAACAATGAAAAGGAGATTCTCTATTATCTCTCGCTCGAACCGAAATTCAGGGACGCTGTTTCTGAAGATTTGCAGCGCTCATTTTACCTGCTCCAAACACTTGGAGAAATAACCGAACAGTTTGGGGAGAAGGAGCTTTCGAACGAGATCAATACCAAATTGTCCGGGATGTTCTCTGTAATTCAGCCAGCCAAGAGGAGTTCCCCGGCAAAATGATAGTTTTGCGTGACTGTATACAATTCGAAGAATATCGTTACTTTTGCAACTTTGTGTGTTAATAGTACAATATGAAGTTTAAATTACAGGTACATCTGCCCGGATTTTTCACCAAGTGGTTTCCAGCCGCTGTTTGGCGTATGCCAGGGGAAGAGAAGGTGGTTTACCTGACTTTTGACGACGGACCTGTTCCATCTGTAACTCCTTGGGTTCTTGATCTTCTGAATGAGAGCCAAATAAAGGCAACTTTTTTTGCAGTGGGAGAGAATGTTTTCCGTCACCCTGAAATATTCGAGCAGATTTTGGAAGACGGGCATGCTGTGGGTAACCATACCTATCACCATCTTCAGGGACTTAAAACCAGTAACCTGAAGTATTTCAAGGATATTGAACAGGCGAACCGGCTGATCGGATCCAACCTCTTCCGGCCACCACACGGTTGGCTCACCAGGGGACAGTACCTTTTTCTTTCCCAGAAATACAAAATTGTCATGTGGGATGTCATCTCCTGCGATTACAATGGGAACATCACCAAGGAGGAGGTGCTTGACAATGTATTGAGGTTTGTGAGACCCGGCAGCATCATCACCTTTCACGACTCCTACAAAGCCGAAAAGCATCTCAAATGGGCTCTTCCCAGAGCAATTGAGGCGATGAAGGCAGAGGGGTACGAATTCCGCAAGATAGAATTCCCAAAGGTCCGGAGGTTATTTGTCACCACCTATCTGCAAAGAATCAAGAAGATGCGCATCAATTTCAGACATCTGCGCAAGTGGGCGTAAGAGAATGACAGCGAGACAAAATGACCAGAAGACTAGGGGACTAAGGGACTGGGAGACTGCCTGAAGAACCAAATGCTTTTCAAAGTTCAAATACTGGTAGGGTGTAAGTACTTTAGGCATTATAGTCACTTTAGTCACTTGAAGATAATATAGAATATTGGGTTTTTAGGTGTTCCA
>CAZVTL010000142.1:0-5079 GCA_964630075.1 uncultured Tangfeifania sp. | reverse complement strand
ATAGTGGCATGGGGTTAAGTACTTTAGTCATTTTAGTCACTTTAGTTCACTTTAGTCACTTGAAGATAATATAGAATATTGGGTTTTTAGGTGTTCCAATAGTGGCATGGGGTTAAGTACTTTAGTCATTTTAGTCACTTTAGTTCACTTTAGGCACTTATAATAAAAGAAAACATTCTGATAATGAATACATTTTTACAATTAGGCATTCAAAGTGCACCTGCTTCGGCCAGTATCGATGGGATAGATCTCCTGCTCAAAGGGGGTTGGATTCTTTTCCCCATTGGGATCATTTCACTCATTTCCTGCTATCTGATCATCGTAAAATATATTGAAATCAAGCGCTTTACCAAATCTGAAGCCAAATTGGTTTCAGCCTTTCACGGATATCTTCAGAAAGGGGATCTCAACCAGGCCATAGCCACACTCAATGCCGGAAACAGTTCCTATTCCAGAATATTTTACCATGCCACCAAAAGTATTGGCAGACCCATCAAGGAGGTTGAGAGTTCAATTGAGACTGCTGCCCAGATTGAGATGAACAAGATGAGCAAAGACCTCCACTACCTTGGGTTATTTGCGGGGATAGCTCCCATGCTTGGATTTATTGGGACCATCGCCGGGGTCATCAAGATTTTCTACGACATTTCACTTTCAGACAACATCAGCATCGGGATTATCTCCGGCGGTTTGTACCAGAAGATGATCTCCAGCGGATTGGGTTTGATTGTTGGTGTGATTGCCTATACTGGCTACCACCTGCTGAGCATCATGATCGACAAGTACATGAACAGGGTAGAGGAGGATGCCTTTGAGTTTATCAACATCATAGAACAGAATTAGCATGAAGCTGAGGAAACGGCTGGAGTTTAAACCTGAAGTCGCAACAGGATCGCTGAATGATATCATGTTCTTTCTGCTGCTCTTTTTCCTGTTGGTGGCTACCTTTGCCAATCCCAATGTAATCAAGCTGCTTCTGCCCAAATCTGCCTCCAACCAGACCCTCGACAAGAAGCAGATTACCCTCTCCATTACCAAGGAGAAAAATTACTACATCGACAAGGATCAGATTCCTTTTGACAAACTGGAGGGTTCGCTCAAGGCGATCAAACAAAAGATCAACGATGTGACCATTGTTTTAAGAACCGACAATTCACTGACCATTCAGGATTTGATAGATGTGCTGGCCATTGGCAACAAGCTTCAGATCAAGATGATATTAGCTACCGAGAAACGAGCGGGATGAGACTGGGGAAAAAAAAGGAGCGCACCGCGCTCCTTTTTTTTGCTAGTCGGCTTGCTCTTCCGTTTCATCTATATCAATCACCGGCTCACTCTTGAAAGCCTTTGTAACAAGGTACTTGTCCAACACGAGCAAGAGTGATGGGAGTACAATCATGTTGAAGAACATGGCAATAAAGAGCGTCGTTGAAACGAGCAATCCCAAAGCCTGCGTGCCGCCAAAACTCGAAACCATAAAGACACTGAACCCAAGCACCAGAACGATGGAGGTGTAGATCATACTGAAACCGGCTTCACGGAGGGCATTCAGGGTCGATAGGCCAATGTTGTTCCCGGTCATCTTGAGCTCGTGCCTGTAACGGGAGAGGTATTGGATGGTATTGTCTACGGAAATGCCCAGTGCGATGCTGAATACGATGATGGTGGAGGGTTTGATCGGTACGCCGGTAAAGCCCATGATGGCGCCTGTAATGATCAATGGGATGATGTTGGGGATCATGGAAACAGCGATCATCCTTACACTGGAAAACATCAGGGCCATCAGCAGGGAGATAAATCCTATGGCAATTAATACGCTTATAAGCAGGTGCTTAATTAAAAACTCCGTTCCACGGGCATAGATGACACTGCTTCCGGTGATTTTTACATCATAGCCGGTATTGACGAAGATGGAATCCACTTTCGGTCGGATGCTGTCGAGGAGCCTTTTCATATCCTTGGTGCCAATATCCGCCATCTGAAAACTGACCCTTGTAATCTGCTGTGTGCTATCAAGAAAGGAGCTGAGCAGCTGTTGCTGTCCGGTTACCTTTTTGGGGAAATAGGAGAGTACAAAAGTTTTTTCCATCGAATTTGGAAGGGTATACATTTCGGGATTACCATTGAAATAGGCCTGCTTGGCAAATTTGACAAACTCTGTCACAGAAAGCGGTTTGGAAAACTCCTTGTTTGCAGAGATTACTTTCTGGAGCTGATCAATCTTCTGGATGGTGGTGTAGAGCATCACTCCCTTCTTCTTTTTGGTATCAACAGATACTTCAAAAGGCATCACTCCGCCCAATTGGGTTTCGAAAAATTTGAGGTCTTTGTAGAGTGGATTACTTTTGTGAATATCATCGGTCACTTTGCCAGAAGTACGCATGTTCAGCATACCCACAATTCCGAAAATTAACAACAGGCCTGCCATCGTAAATACCCACTTCCGCTTGAATTGGATCAGGTAAAGAATTTTCTCGAGGACCTTGTTGAAGAAATTGTTGTCCAGATGCTTGACATGCTTGTCACTGGGCGGATCCATGTAGCTGAATATGATGGGCAGCAAGGTAATGCACAATGCATATTCCAACATGATGCTGATGGAGGCGATGATGCCAAATTCGCGCAGTAACTGATTGCTTACAAGGATAAACGCTGCAAATCCTGCTGCTGTGGCAGTATTTACCATCAATGAGGCAAAGCCGATCCGCCGGACAACCCTTGAAAGTGCCAGTATCTTGTTGCCATGGTTTCGGTATTCCCAATGGTATTTGTTTAGAATGTAAATGCAGTTTTCGATCGCAATCACCACGATTAACGATGGAATAACCCCGGTTAGAATGCTTATCTTAAATCCGAACAGGCCAATTAACCCCAAGGTAAAAACGATGCTGATGGCCACCACCACCAACGAACTTGCCACCACCTTTCCTGACCTGAAAAAGAGGTAAAGTATCACCGCTGCGATAAGGATCGAAAGCATGACAAACAGGAAAAGCTCGTGCTGAACAGTTCGGGCCATCACCGTACGGATGTAGGGGAGACCCGAATAGTGAAGTTTGAGACCTGTCTGGGCTGCATATTGCTCGGCACGCGCAACGATGTTGTCGGTGATGGTCATGCGGATCTTATCGTTGAGGACCGATTTTTTCAGCGTGATGGCCAGGATGTAAACGTCTGTTTTTGAATTGAAAAGCAACCCGTCGTAAAACTTGAGGTTGAGGATTTTATTTTTTAGACTATCTACAGTGGCCTGTGATGCTGGCCGGGACGAAACCAAAGGGATGAATTCAAACTGTTTCAGCGAATCATTCTTCAGGATGGTCGCCGCCTTTGTGATAGAGGTAACACCCTCCACCCCAAACTCTTTGGTCATGTCTGAAGTCAGGTCGTACCAAAGATTGAAGTTCTTCAATTGAAACATGTTTGGATCTTCAACCCCAATGACCAGGACACTGCCATCTTCTCCAAAGCGCTTCTTGAATGCATTGTAATCGATGATAAAGCTGTCGTCGGATGGGAGCAAGCTGGCATTGTCGTATGAGAGTCTAACTCCCGTTCCCTTCCAGCCCATGAATGCTGTCAGAAGCACGATAATTATCAGAATGGCAAGTCTGTTACGAAGGAGTACCCTTGTCAAATATTTCCACATGATCAGATGTTGTAGGCTGTAGATACTAAGCTGCGAAGGTAAATGAATAAAACGAAAAAGTTATTTAATCCATTGGAAGATTTAAGGGAATTGGGGATACCGGTTTAAATTTTCCATCCTGTCCCATATTCATCCTGTAGCCACATGCCGAAGAACCGGTCGTAAACTGAATACACTTTGTTTTCAGAAGTAATGATATCTTTGTCTATCAACTGCTTAACGGATGTCTGAACAGAACTGGGTGAAGGTAATCCATGTTTCTTATTGAAAGATCCTGAGGTAATTTGAGTCACTTTCCCCTCTTTGGCTATTACATACAGTATCTCCTTCTGCCTTTCCGGCAATAGATTTAAAGTGCTCTGAAATAGGGGCCTATAGGCATATAGTTTATTTTTCACAGCCCTTTCAGCCATATCCAGGGTACATGTTCCGTCTGTATCAGTCGCAGAGAATAGTTCATTGAAGATATGCTGCATGTACCAGGTATGACCTTCAAAAAGCTGGTATATCTTTAAAATTGTCTCTTCGCTGATATGCTTTTTGTAGTTTAGAAAGTGCTTTTTGACAAAAGGAAGATACTCAGTTTCATGGATGGCGGCTAATTGCAACAAGGAGGCACTTTGATAGAAGGGGCGGGATGAGCTAAAAAATATATGGTGCATCAGGTGTCTTTGGCTACCTGAAAATATGAAATTGCTGTTTTTGCATTTTTGAATGAGTGTCCGTAAGGAGGCTTCAATGTTTTTCTCAGGATAACGGCTTATTTGCTGAAATTCATCAATTGCTACAATACAAGGTTTGTCGGATGATTCGAGGTATTTAAATATTTCATCCAGCGTAATTTCTGCCTCCTGAATTTCCCCGATACCTATGTCAAAAGTGGCGGCGCCGGTATAATGATCCAGTTTGAATGCCGGGCGAAGAGTACTGATGACAGAAAAGAAGCTGTCCACAAAGTGTTTCCCCTTTGGCTTTAAGGTGTCAAATATTTCCTTTCCCAGTTTAAATGCAAATTCTCTTAAACTGCTCGTGGCATAAATATCGACAAAGAAAGTATGGTAGTTGGTAACCAGTTCTTTTTGGTGAAAGCAATGTTCAATTAAACCGGTTTTACCCATTCTTCGCGGAGAGATAATGACCATATTGTTCCCGTTGGTCAATGTCCGGATGATCTCTTTGCTCTCTTGAACCCTGTCACAAAAATAGGCAGGAGAGGCGTAACCACCTGTAATAAATGGATTATTGGGGGCTTTCATACGTAAATAGACAGTATTAATATATTGAAAATTAGAACGTAAGTATGGAACCCTCAGGATAATTTACATGCTATTTTGTGAACGATTGTGCATGAGGGTTTCACACGTAAATATTATAAGTAAATAATTGAATATCTGTTCGTACGTATGGAACTCGCAAATTGATTTACATCG
>CAZVTL010000141.1:8005-10188 GCA_964630075.1 uncultured Tangfeifania sp. | reverse complement strand
AAACAACATATGAAGGAACTAAATTTTGAGGCCTGTCAGACCTGGGTGAAACAAAAACAACCTACCTTCAAACAGGTTAAAAAATCTTTTGATTCCTGGATGCAAAAGTAAGCAAGAATTCTAAACATGCTTCTGAATGGCTGAAATTTTATGTAAAATTAAGTTTAATCACGATGAGATCATTTGGCGTTTAAGTTCCAAGAACAGTATAATGTCGTAGTTACACGTCTCTCTTTCCCGCCTACCTGCCAATTGTATCGCGCAAAGTACGCAAGGATCGCAAAGCAAAAAATGCGACATTTATATTTGTGCATTACTTAACACTGGATCTACTAATAAAATCAAACAAAAATATCACTTTTAAAGGTGTTGTAAGCCACTCTGCTGAGACTTATACGCTAGATTTTCATTTTGGGTTTCTCTTGTTATTCCTGAAGATTGTTATTGGTTGTCGGCAGAAAATGATATGTTTAACAGAAAATTCCGGTTGGGAGCATTTAGAAATGAGGGACTGTTTATATTTACATGATTATGACCGTGTGGCAATGTAATTAAGTTATGAGATTTCTTTGTGATACCTTTGAGCCCTGGTGCCTTGGTGGCAAGAATAAAACTGCCACAAAGAGACTAAATTACTAAGTTACCACCAAGCTAAACAGCATGATTGTCCTTTACCTATTGACATTACCCGGTAGGGATTTCAATTGACAACTACTTTAAACGTTAACAGATGGATAAGATCAAATGGGGTATCATTGGTTGCGGAGATGTAACTGAATTGAAAAGTGGTCCTGCCTTCAACAAAATCGAACATTCAAAATTGGTAGCCGTCATGCGCCGCAGTGCCACCAAAGCGGAGGATTATGCCAATAGGCATGGAGTTCCAAGGTGGTATACAGATGCAGATCTATTGATCAACGACCAGGAAGTGAATGCTGTCTATGTTGCCACACCGCCTGACACGCATGCCCATTATGCCATCGAAGCCATGAGAGCCGGTAAGCCGGTCTATGTGGAGAAGCCCATGGCCAGGAACTACCGTGAATGCGCCGAGATGATCCGTATTTCAGAAGAGACCGGAATGCCACTGTTGGTGGCCTATTACCGCCGAACATTGCCCGCCTTTTTGAAAGTAAAGGAGCTAGTCGAAGAGGGCACCATCGGCACTCCGCTAACGGTAAACATCAGGTTGCACAAATCATTCGGGACCAAAGACAAGTATCCGGAAAAACAATCCTGGCATGTCAATCCGGAGATTAGCGGTGGAGGACATTTCTTCGACCTTGCATCGCATCAATTCGATTACCTTGATTTCCTCTTTGGCCCCATCACGGAAGTACAGGGAATAGCCAAAAACCTTGCAGGTTATTATTCGGCCGAAGATACGGTCTCCGCTCTGTTTTCCTTTGGATCAGGCATTACCGGAACAGGAAGCTGGTGTTTTGTGGTCAGTGAAGGGTGTGACGAGGATACCATAGAAATAGCTGGAACGCAGGGCAAAATTACCTTTTCCTGCTTTCTCCTGGGTGAGGTTAAGCTGATATTGCCCGATGGTACCACCACCTTCAGCTTCCAAAACCCGGAGAATATCTCCAGGAACCTTGTGCAACAGGTTGTGGGAGAATTATTGGGAGAAGGGAAATGTGTCAGTACCGGCTATTCTGCCGCCAGAACCAGTTGGGTTTTGGATGAAATCACCAAAACCTACTACTCAAAATAAGGATCAAAGGGTCTGAAAGAAGAAACGGAAGCTATCTCATAAGACAAGATGAATTTTGAGACAACCTCTTTCTTCCACTATTCCCCCAGGTTCCACCTTCGGAAGTAGAGCCCCTGGCGAACAATGGGCAAGGTCTTAAATTCGATGGCCCTCATCTCCTCGTCGCAGAGTGGTGCAAATTCGGAGGCAATCTTTACATCCTCTTCGATTTGGGCAACATTGTCGATGCCGATGATGGTGGTACTGACAGGCAAACTCATGTTGTAGGTCAATGCCTCACGGATGGTGATGGTACCAGGCTTCGTGGTTGCCAATCGTTCCGGTTGCTCTGCAATGGGAGGGGGTGTCCAGGTGGAGAGCATCCTTCCACGGGTAGCCACCTTCATCCCCACAATGGCTATTCCCTTTTTCTGCGCCTCGGGCAACAGGTAATTCTTGAAACTGAGGTAATGCACATCGGCGG
>CAZVTL010000141.1:7404-7995 GCA_964630075.1 uncultured Tangfeifania sp. | reverse complement strand
TCTGGTCGAATGGATAACGTTGAATGGCATTCAGCAGCACCAAAGGCTCAAAATGGCCCGTAATCCCAATGTTCCTAACCATTCCCTCCGACTTGGCCTTCTCCATCGCCTTGATGGCGCCATTGCTGGCCATGATTTTCTCCAACTGATCCATCCGCTGTACATTGTGCAGCTGCCAGGTATCCAGGTGATCGGTCTGCAGGTTCTTCAAACTCTCTTCGAGCAGTCGCATGGAGCCATCGTAGGTGACATCCTGCGTCTTGGAGGAGAGCCATACTTCGGAACGGCGCGTTTTCATCACCCTGCCGATGTTGAGCTGGCTGATGCCTTTCCCATAGGAAGCAGCAGTATCAATGTAATTTACACCCAGGTCAATGGCTCTGTTTACAATCTTCTCAGACAACTCTTCTGTATTGGGCATCTCAAGTGTTGCCTGTCCGCCGAGACTCAAAATCCCAACTTTGAAGCCGGTTTTGCCAAACGACCGTGTAGGCATGGCTCCATAAGTCCGGGCATTGAACGGATGTTCATTTTTCTTCTTCACCGGGATAACAGATCCTGCTTCGCCGGCATAGGTTGTACCAACGGTCA
>CAZVTL010000141.1:0-7394 GCA_964630075.1 uncultured Tangfeifania sp. | reverse complement strand
TTCATCTCCATGATTCTGGTTTTTAAGATATTTTGACTTAAAGTTAACAAAGAATTTAAAAATAATCAAATCCACACATATCCTTACCAAACCCTAAAAATTAGCATATAAAATAAGATTAAGGCTGTTAAGATAAGCAAAATGACAAAGGCCTCAATTAAGCAACCATTGATATACTGTGGTAGCTAAAACCTGGCCTTGACTTACCCCTGATGTTAATTCTTCAATTTCTTTGTTATTTCATCAGCTGCCAACTTACCAGTAAGAATCGACATTGGAACGCCTGCCGGACTGTAAGCCCATTGACCAGCCTGATAAACAGAAGGGATGGGTGTGAGTACCGAACGACCCGAAAATTGAATCTTATTTACCACCGGCATTCTCTTTTCAAAAGACCAACCCACAATCGCTCCCTCCGAACTTCCCACCCTATTCTCGATACTTAAAGGAGTAAAAGAGAAGCGTGCCAGCACCTTGTATTTCAACATGGGATAGATGGAACCGGAGATGACATCCATGATGCGATTCTCCAATTCGGTTACAAATTCGCCAAGCCAACCTCTGTTGCGAATTTCCTTAAACAAATCGTATTCAGCCAGCAGGCTTACGATCATCCCAGTTTTGCCAGGGGGAACCAATTCAGGATCCTTAAGTCCCGGAATAGAAATCTCGTAGGTATTTAATTTGGTAAACTTGTCCAGCCAGGTAAAGACCTCTTCTTTCGTCACACCATCAAAATTTCTTAGCAATTCATCCAGCTCACCGCGGTGTGTTTGACCCAAACCAATTTTTGAAGGGGTATAAAAGAAATGTCCATGGGCAATTTCCCTGAAAGTTTCCAGCGGCTCATCGATTTGCAGGTACAAAGAAAAAACAGAATCAGTGCCCCTGTTTTTCAACATGGTACTTTTTGTATCCTCAATTTTTGTGGCGATTTTCGGGACCAAACCATCTGTTTTTGTTATTCTATAAAGTGTCTTCAAATCGGAAGCCCAGACCAGTTGATTGTATTTGTAATGGAGGTTGTTTTGGTCTATTACCAGGCATTTATCTGCCAAAACTTCCACAACAGTAGTTTCTGATTTCAATTCGCCTCCATACTCCAATATTTTGTTTTTCAAAGCATCAGCAAGCTTTCCAACTCCACCTTTGGGATAGAAATAGTCCAGATACAAGGAAAAATAACTCAGTGCAAAAAAAGCTGGGGTATTTTTGAAGAAATGCTGTGAAATCACGTCCCGCAGTGCCGGATTCTTTACAATTGTCTTTAAATAATCCTCCACCGGCATGTTCATGCGGTTGATCTTTCCAACTGTTAAAACAAATTTCGGAAGCCAGGGCAGAAGTTTTTTGAATAGATAGGTTCTGTCATTCTTCAGATCTTTAAACGCAGGGTTCTCTATGCCATAGAGTACCTCCATGTGTTTCATTATCTTGCGAATGATTTTTAAAACTTCATCAATCTCAGTTTCACTTTCAGGGAAAAATTCCACCAGGAGTTCCCGGTATTTGAGCAAATCATTGTAGGTTTCAATATGAACAACCTTGTGCGCTATGCCCACTGAAACGTAGCTTTTTACCACATCAAGCGTTATCCCCAAATCCTTCAGCATCGCGAAAATTATGCCCGCATCTTCCAAGGCCCTTACCCCTGCTTCAAATTGAAAGCCGTCTCGTCTAAATGAATTCACCAAACCACCGAATTCCCCGTTTTTTTCAATGAGCAATACTTTCTGTCCGGAACGCGCCAGGTAAACAGCAGAAGTTAGTCCTGCGATGCCACCTCCCACAACAATGGTTTGGTATCTGTTTTCAGTTAAGTTTTTTTCTTCCATAAGTTTCAAAAAACGGCTTCAACTTAGAAACTGTATTTGTCTATATTCCCTTGCAATCCGGCCAATTCCAGACTTTTTTCCCATAGCTCGTAAGCGACCTCTTTGTCCAACGCTGGTGGTGCAGGCTCTTCCATGGCAGTTAAATTAAAGAATTTGCCACCAACAGCTTCCATCTCCTGTGAAACTCCGAGATAATACAAAGCTTCGGCAGAAATCTCCGGGGATTTTAATGTTTTGTCAAGGAATTTCCTTTTAAACCAACGGTAAAGGGGTCCATTTTCCTGACCAGTTTCGGTCTTTACGGCACCTGGATGCATGGTGTTGATGGAAACCCCACTGCCTTGAAATAGTTCGTCAAAAACAATCATCGACAAAAGCTGCGCAGTTTTGGCAGATCCATAGCTTTTTAAACCAGAATAGCTTCGCCTCTCCCAATTCAGATCATCCAGTTTCAATCCCCAGGCGGCAAAACGATGACCTTCGGAGCCGACCAGGATAATTCTTGCCTTTTCCTGGGATTTTAGCTTATCCACCAAAAGGTAATTTATCACAAACGAAGAGAGGTAGTGAACTACAAATACCTTTTCCAGCCCATCAATGGTCAGCTCTCTTTGGGTGAGGTAAACACCTGCATTGTGGATCAAAAGATCAATGGGAGAATCCAGGGCTGCAAGTTCCCCGGCAATTTGATAAATGTCCTTCAAATTACCCAGATCCGCAATTTTGTAGCTGCATTTCACACCAAACTCTTGCTCTATTTCCCGGCAAAGCGCCTCTGATTTCTGAATATTACGATTTATGCAGAGCAAATTAGCTCCATGGGAGGCAAATTTTCGCGTTGTATGGTAGCCAATTCCAGAGGTGGCGCCGGTGATGACCACAAGCTTGTTGTGATAATCCTCTTTGCAAATTTTGGGATCCAAGCGATTATTTCGAATCATTGCAAAGATGTTGGACCATTGATACTCTTTGAAATACTTGAAGAATTTCGTATCGCTCTTTGACTTGTTGTCTTTCCCCATCCGATGTAAGCTAAAACTACCCTATAAAAACCCTGATCCCATTAAATAAAAATCCCAAATGTAAAAGTGTAATCCTGGTTCCGCAATGGTGCAGGAGCCTGACCCTTGGATGTCGGCATCATCAAGGTGTTCCATCCAATGTTAAAACGGTAATCAAAAAAACAATCTTTCTTGAAAAGGTTAAACTCCAGACCGGCACCATAGAGAAATCCGTAATCAAAGATATCCACACCTTCCAGTTTTGTCGATTCAGTGAAGGGAACCTGGGTAACTCCCATGTCCACAATACCATTTAGTTTGGATTCACCATTCAGCAATATGGAAAGGGCAAAACCACTGCTGCCATAAATTTTAACATTCCCCAATTTTGCAAATGTGTAACGAAAAAGGAAGGGCAGTTCAAAATAATTCAAATTGTAAACTGTATTGGTTTTAACAGGTTGGGCAGTCATGGCAATATCTTGTCGGGAGCCCTTCGTGACATAGAGCAACTCCTGTTGGATGCCAAAAGATTCGGTGATGGGAAAATAGACCAGAACACCACCTGCCAATCCATGCCGCCATTGGGTATCCACCGTGTAGGGTATGTCCGGCACGTCTATTCCATATTGTGTAGACAAACTGTACCCACCTTTGACGCCAAAACGAGCACCGGTTTGCGCTGACAAAGAACTGTTCAACAAAAAAGCAAAGAAAAGCAAAGCAAAACTTAATTTTCTCATAAAATTGTTTTTTTAATAAGCAGTTAACCAAGGATAATGTTGCAGCGTTTACTTTGAAGCATCTTGAAGAGTTGTATGAACCCGGCGGCAGATGGCGCAAAGGAATTGACTTAACGTTTAGAACATTACACCATCCATTTTACTTTGAATTATGTAAATTGTTCCGTTTTTCGGACCAATAATTTTTACCCGAACTTCCTTGACATGAATTTTCTGTAAGCCTTGCCAAACCTCGGTATATTGTCAAAAATATCGCCCCACAAATCATAATAATCCCTTTGCTCACTAATTTTGCCCTCCTCGCTGATGGTCAGCCGGCTGGATCCATACAAAATGGAACTGGGATACTTTTTGAAACTCAGGGTCATCTCCCATTCAATAAAAATAATAGAGCCCTCCATCACAGCTTGGACTATCCTCATCTTCAGGTCTTTTGAACGTTGTGTCAGGCGTTCTGTCATTGCCGTAAACGCTTCGATACCACGTATTTCCTGAATGGAATCCCTGAAATAGATATTCGTATCGTAATAAGGGAGAATATGAGACCAATCGGGTTTGCCGTCTGTATTGTAGGTTTTTGACCATAAGGCTCTGACTGTTTCGACTCCAACAATTTTTCCTCCAGCCATTTCTTGCTCCATCGCATCGGTTTTTTCCATCTGTACCGCAGGTTAAATTTTTATATAGGTTGGTGTACACTTTACAGACATATTCTCCTCTACCACAAATATCATCTTTTCCAGGGAAGGAGGCCCAAAAGTACCTTTGGCATTGTTGGAAAACCCAAAACCCTCCTTCGGAATACCCATCCATTTTAGATCCAGCTTCTTGTTAACATTTTTGTCGTGAAAGTATTTAAACGCGTATTTACCTGGCTTGAGATCATTGACAACTATCAGGCATACATTTTCTACGATGTTTTGCGCGATTCCCAGCATCATTTCCCCCTTTTCGTTGTTAAACTCCAGAAGAACCTGACCTTCACTGCTCTGCAACCCTGAAATTTCAATTTTCAAAGTGAATTGACCGAAAGAAAACAGTGGCATTAGCGCTATAACCAACACAGCAAGCAATAGATTTTTCATGATCGTAAACTGATTCTTGTTAATTACAAACGATAAAAAAAGGATTATTTTCGAATGCATCTCATTCCTTTTGTACAACATCATTGACAAGGTCAGAGACTTTGGTGATCACATCTTTTGACTCCCTTAAGCTAGTAATTATTACCCAATCATGAAACATACCCGGATACTCAAAATAATTGAAACTGATCCGTTGACTGCCCAACAGCTCTTTGCATCTTCGGGCATCTGCATGCAACAGGTCATTTGTACCTGTAAAGATTGATATGCTGCACAGTCCGGAAAAATCTCCATTGATCGGGCTAACCACAAAATTTTTTAAGTCGAGGTCGCCGGCATATTGTTGTCCTGCATTTTTCAGACCTTTGACAGTTAGGATTTTATCTCTCTTTTCGTAATATTTCAGATCGGGATGATCCATGGTGATATCCAACCAGGGAGAAAACAGTATTAACTGATGTGGCAACTTGTGCTGCTTGATTCTTAATTTTTGAACAAATCCCAGTGCCAACCCACCACCTGCAGAGTCCCCCATCAGAACCAGGCGCTGCCCTTTGTCCTCATCAATCAGATTCGCATACAACGCTTCCACAAAACCATAGGTCTCCCCACATGTTGCTTCCGGAGCCAGGGGATAGTCGGGAACTACCAGGGTTGCCCTTGTTTCTACAATTAATTGCTCTACCAGGTTCCAGTGAGCCAGGCTGATATTGGCCACATATGCCCCTCCATGCAAAAAAAGAACGACCGTATCAGACGGATTTTTCAGCGGAGACAATCTCCAGACCCTTCTGCCATTTTGCGTACCCTCCTGAATATGAGCTTTCCTTGACAAGGATCTGGGTGGGCTTACCGGATCCCTGTCAAAAGAGTTGTTCATCATTCTCCTTTCCATTCTCCTTTTCATGCCGGAGAGTCCAAGAATGAACTGGATCAGTTTTGATTCAAAACTGGGAGGTATTTTGTGCAGATAATCCATATTGTTCATCGTAACGGGAGGCTGGTTAAGCAATGCAATCGTTCAAATGGAGGAAAACAACCACATGCATTGGTACGATATTTATGTTGAATGGTTTCTGCAGGTTTCAGGAGGAGTTGTAGATTATATTTTTGAGTCTTTATCCATTTGCTGGTTGTTTCGCGCAAAGCACGCCAAGATTGCAAAGAAGAGATGCGAGATTAACTTTTATGCAATGCGTGTATTCATTGCTTACCATGTAAGAAGTACAGAAGGTAGGCCTTTGCATAATTCTGGCGTTGAGCAGGAAGTAGCTACTTTGATTTTTTTGGTTCTGCGCCTGTTATTAATCCTACCTTCGGAAAGACCGCGTTGCTGTATGGTTTGCTGAAAAGCCAAACCTCCCAGTCGCCGACAATCTGCTTCCACTCCGATTTGGAACGGGTCGGGAAAACCGAAGGCCAGCCGCCTTTCGACCCTGTTATTCCCGGCGGCCTGACTTGCCGAAACATCGAGCAAAGCCAGGAACAAAATCAGAAATTTCTTCATTGGATTCAATTAACCATTGTGTTAAAGACGGACTAAATCATCGTTTCACAACATTAAGCCTCGGTAGTCAGACTATCTGTCGGACTATTGTTGTTTTTATCATTTTGTCTGCCTAAAAAACGCACTACATATTGGCTGTTGGTCATCAACAGGTAACCAAGCAATGTCTTGATAAGGTAGAAAAGGATCCACATCGATTCCTGACTATCCTTTAAAAAATTTGCGTGCTGAAAAAACGAAACTGTCTGTTTGCATAGCAAGGGGAGACTGTCAATGACCATTAAGCCACCAATGACGATGGTGGCAATGGTCAAAACGGTGGACCACTCCATGTTCAGTTCTATGCGCTCTTCCGTAAAACCTTTGGTCAGTTTCAGTTTTTCGATCACCCAGGCTGACTTGAAAAGCATAAGCCATAGCATCAAAATGAACAACAATGTAACTGTCAGAAATATGACAAAAGGAAGTAGTATCTTATCAATGCCAGTAGTGTGGCTGTTTTGAGAGAAAATCAGCAACATCGAAAGGATTTGAACGATTGTACCTAGGCTTACAAAAATGAACCACAATCCCATCACTTTCAGGAGGATCGTCCAAAAGGTATTAATTGTCATTGTCTTGTCTTATATATGTTATTGATAATCTCATATTCCTACATGCAGGCAGCCTTTTCGAATTGGTCGATCAGCCAAAATATCGCCGGTCAGGTATGCGCTGGTTGTTAAGGTATTGTAAATGTAGCGAAGTTTTTTCAAAATCTGACAACATCGCAATTGTTAATCAGTGATTTTGCAACCAATGGCATGGCAACTCCACCCATTTGTCTTCGGTTTTGAAACCATCCAATCAAGCATTGCTCACTTCAAGCGAAGCAATGGTCTTTTAAAGTCATGAATTGGTCCATTGAAGTCAAGAATTGGCAATTTAAAGTCTAACATTGAACCTTTTAGGTCGCACAACAAGCATTTGAAGTCATGAAAAAACAGTTGCAACCATGCAAAAAGCACTTGAGGTCATGCAAAGAATACTTGAGGTCATGCAAAGGATACTTGAGGTCAAATATAGAAGGTTCAACATGACACAAAGTCAGTTTTTGGAGCTGCGAAAGGCATTTTAGGTGAAACAAGGAAGGTTGGGGGTTGGGGGTTGAACATAGTCAATTACGAAGGTGACCTTCCCTAAAATAGCTTGACAGGATTAGTACTAATTGCTTGTGTAGGAAA
>CAZVTL010000140.1:0-10302 GCA_964630075.1 uncultured Tangfeifania sp. | reverse complement strand
TACCTGGTGGTGCATTTCGGTTCTGAAGGACTTTTCTGCTATGACATGAAAGGAAATCTCTTGTGGGAAAAGGATATGGGTTTGTTAAACCCTGGATTTAAACCTGCTCCAGGTATAGAGTGGGGATATTCGAGCTCCCCAATAATCTGTAAGGATCGTATTATCCTGCAGTGTGATATTCCCAAAACGCCCTACATAACTGCCCTTGATTTAGCTACAGGGAAAGAGATCTGGAAAACTTCGCGCGGAGATGAAGACCAGACCTATTGTACACCAGCCATTTATGAAGGAAAAGGAAAAACCATGGTCATCGCCAACGGCTACACCCACATGTGCGGATACGATTTTGAAACCGGGAAAGAGATCTGGAAACTGAGCAATGGCGGGGATATCCCTACTCCTACCCCTGTAGTAGCCAACGACCTGATCTACCTTAACAGTGCCCATGGCAAATATTCCCCCATCTTTGCCGTCAGGCCCAATGCCACCGGGGATATCACCCTCGCCCCCGACAGTACCCGAAACAAATACATTGCCTGGAGCGTTAAAAGGGGTGGAGCCTATATGCAGACTCCCCTCGTATACAGGGGATACCTCTACAATCTGCAGGTCAATGGACAACTGACCTGTTTTGATGCCCTTACAGGAGAGCAAAAGTACAAGGAGAGCCTGAAGGAAGCCTTCACGGCCTCCGGAATTGCGGCAGACGGGAAGCTTTACTTTAGTTCAGAAGAGGGCAATATATTTGTAATTAAAGCTGGACCTGTATTTCAGCAATTGGCTATAAACCCACTTAAGGACGTTTGCATGGCCACTCCTGCGATTTCAGGGAATCTGCTCTTTTTCAGAACACAGCATTACCTTGTCGCTGTCAAATAATTCGTTACATGGATATCAAACAGATCTTCAGGAACAACCACGATTGGATCGCAAAAAAACTCCAGTCTGACAAGGACTATTTTAAAAATCTCTCCCTGGGTCAGAATCCGGAGGTGCTCTACATCGGTTGTTCCGACAGTAGGGTAACGGCTGAAGAGTTAATGGGTGCAAAACCAGGGGAGGTTTTTGTGCACCGGAATATCGGCAACATGGTGGCCAACACTGACCTAAGTGCGATGTGCATCATCAACTATGCTGTAAACCACCTGAAGGTAAAGCACATTGTAGTCTGCGGCCACTACTTTTGTGGTGGGGTAAAAGCGGCCATGCAATCAGCAGATCTGGGAATTCTCAATCCTTGGTTAAGGAACATCAGGGATGTATACAGGCTACACAGGGCTGAACTGGACGCCATTGCCACGGAGGAAGAGCGGTACAACCGACTGGTTGAATTGAACGTCCAGGAGCAGTGTGTGAACGTCATCAAGACCTCTGAGGTACAAAAAGCCTCGAAAGAACGGAACCTTGTGGTTCATGGCTGGGTTTTTGATGTCAAGTCAGGGAGACTTACCGATTTAAAAATTGATTTCAAGCACATTCTGGAAGAGATCATGGAGATTTACAGGATCATCTAACTGATCCAGCCAGTGGACGAGATGAATCTATGTGGAAATTTTCTGGTCTGCATTCCCATTTAGCCCAAAGAATTCATGGCCCAAATGGTTGCACGCTCTCCATTTACAACCTGATCGCAAATTTCTTCAGCCGCTGGTCCAGCATGGAGGAGGGAATGATGGTCTTGATGCTGTTGGCTACCGCATTCACCAACCCCTCACGAACATAATCGTGGCGGATCACCAGGGCAATTTCACGGGTAGCCTCCGGACGTACGATGGCCCTAAGATTCAATTTCTGTTCCGCACTCAACAAGGCAACGTGCAATTCAGGGATCACGGTATAACCACCGTTTACATCCACTATCTTCACCAAAGTATCGATGCTGCCCGCCTCAAAGGTGGAGGTACGCAACCTGTTCTCACAAAAATTGAGCACCTGGTTCCGCAGACAGTGTCCCTCTTCCAATACCCAAAGATGCTCCATCGGAAGGTCACTGATCGACAACTCTTCCTTGGCATAAATTGGTTCATCAGGTGATATATAAGCAATGAATTTTTCATAGTAAAGTGGCACTTCAAGAATTTTGGGGTCATCCAGCGGAGTCGATAGGATGGCCATGTCTATCTCTGCTGCATGCAGTTTGGCGATGATGGAATCCGTACGCATTTCCGCCACTTTTAAAGTCACATCGGGATAATCCCTGCGAAATCCTGCAATGAAACGTGGCAAAAGATAAGGAGCAATGGTGGGTATGATTCCCAGGGTAAGGGTTCCCGACAGGGAGCCTTTCTGCGCAGAAAGCTCTTCGTTCAGTTGCCGTACATTGTACAATATTACATTGGCATGGTGCAACACCCTTGTTCCAGCATCGGTAGGGATCACCGGATGCATTGATCTGTCAAACAACAGGCAGCCCAATTCATCCTCCAGCTTTTGAATCATGGCACTCAAGGTAGGCTGAGTTACCCCGCATTGTTCCGCTGCTCGCACAAAGTGGCGAGTCCTGTCAAGAGCCACTATGTATTCCAATTGTTGAAGCGTCATTTTCTTTTCACTTTAATTGCATTTGATTCCCGTTAGGAAAATATCCTTCAATCCATGGCCTGGAGAAAGCTTAGGCCCGGTAAAGCCTACTTACCAGGAATCTTCGTAACCATGTTTTTTCGCTTCTCCAGAACATTCAAAGATTCCTTTCCTGTACAGCTTGTCAAATATAGCAATTATCTATATATACATAGATTTTATCTGTTTTTATTATAATAATATTGGATTTACCTTTGCATCATCAAACAAATAACAATAGGAAATATAAAAATTCATTCACCCCAAAAATTAAAAATTATGTCACAGATTGGTAAAGAAATTGTTGATTTTAAAGTACAGGCTTTCGTAAACAATGGCTTCAAAGAGTTGTCCAAACAGGATGTCTTGGGTAAATGGTCGGTGTTCTTCTTCTATCCCGCCGATTTCACTTTCGTGTGTCCAACCGAGCTTGAAGACCTGGCCAACAAATACAGTGAATTCAAGGCAGCCAATTGCGAAATTTACTCCGTCTCCTGCGACACCCATTTTGTCCACAAGGCATGGCACGATACGTCAGATACCATCAAGAAGATCTCCTATCCGATGCTGGCAGACCCAACGGCTGTTCTGGCAAGAGGATTTGATGTGATGATCGAGAAAGCAGGCATTGCCGACAGGGGTACCTTCATTGTCAATCCAAATGGGGAAATTGTAGCTTACGAAGTGGTTGCCGGAAACATTGGCCGTAATGCAGATGAATTGCTGCGTCGTTTGCAGGCACTGCAGTTTGTTGCAAGCCATCCTTCTGAAGTTTGTCCTGCCAAGTGGAAGCAAGGTGCCGAGACCCTAAAACCGAGCATCGACCTCGTAGGAAAAATCTAATTCAACTGCCACACACAATTGGGAGTGACCCAACGGGTTGCTCCCATTTCAAAAAATACATCTCATGTTAGATCAAGCCATTAAAACGCAGCTCCAAACCCTTTTTCAAGGATTAAAATCCACCTATACCTTCCGCATTCAAGTCCATCCAAATCATCCCAACCGGGATGAACTTACCGGCTTGTTGCAGGAGGTAGCTTCCTGCACAGAAAAGATCGATTGCCTGGTTTCGGAAGGACCGGACTTATCCTTCGAACTGCTCAAGGATGGAGAAGCATCCTCTATCCTGTTTCGTGCGGTTCCAAACGGGCACGAGTTCAGCACCTTGGTGTTGGCACTATTGAACATGGATGGTATTGGGAAGAATATTCCCGATGAAACAATCAGCAACCGGATCAAAGCACTGAAAGGCAACATCAGGGTGGAGAGCTTCATTTCCCTGAGCTGCACCAACTGTCCCGATGTTGTCCAGGCGCTTAACATGATTTCGATACTAAACGGGAACATCCGTCACGAGATCATCGATGGAGCCATCCACCAGGAGCTTACGGAAAGACTGAACATCCAGGCAGTCCCATCGGTTTATGCCAACGGGGAGCTTTTGCACGTGGGCAGGACTACACTTGGCGAATTGCTGGGCAAACTGGAAGAGAAGTTTGGAACAAATTTCCAATCACAAAGTCAGGAAACCAAACGGTACGATGTAATTGTAGCGGGGGGTGGTCCTGCCGGTGTTTCGGCTGCCATCTATTCGGCCCGCAAGGGCCTCAGGGTGGCCATTGTTGCGGATCACATTGGCGGACAAGTTACAGAGACGGCAGGCATCGAAAACATGATTTCGGTTCCAACCACTACGGGAAGTCAGTTGGTGGCCAACTTGAAGCAGCATCTGGGAGAATACCCGGTTGAGCTGTTCGAAAACCGCAAAATTGAAACCGTGGAGCTGGTAAACGGAGAGAAGCAGGTACTGACCTCCCTGGATGAAACGTTGGTTGCCCCAGCACTGATCATTGCTACAGGTGCAAGCTGGAGACGACTAAATGTGCCAGGGGAGAACGATTACATTGGATCGGGGGTCGCCTTTTGTGCCCATTGCGATGGTCCGTTCTAC
The DNA here is from genome assembly GCA_964630075.1 of uncultured Tangfeifania sp. Classification (GTDB taxonomy): domain Bacteria; phylum Bacteroidota; class Bacteroidia; order Bacteroidales; family Prolixibacteraceae; genus CAINVV01. The sequence goes on along the minus strand of CAZVTL010000140.1, from coordinate 5,789 downwards.
AAGAACAAGCGGGTCGTGGTGGTAGGAGGCGGAAACTCGGGCCTGGAGGCAGCCATTGACTTGTCCAGTCTGGCCAGTGAAGTAACGGTACTGGAATACCTGGAGGAACTGAAGGGAGACCAGATCCTGCAGGACAAATTAAAAACCATTTCCAATGTGAGCATCGTAACGGGTGCCGAGACCTTGGCCATCTATGGCGACGGATCAAAGGTAACCTCCCTGCAATTCCGACACAGGAAAAACGGAAAAACACAAACCATTGAATTGGATGGTATCTTTGTACAAATCGGGTTATCCTCCAACAGCAAGAATTTTAGCCACCTGGTGGAGGTAAACAAGGCTGGTGAGATCATCGTAGATGCACATTGCCGCACCAATCGGGCAGGAATTTATGCTGCAGGCGATGTTTCGGTAGTACCCTACAAACAGATTGTGATTGCCATGGGGGAAGGCTCCAAAGCAGCCCTGGCCGCTTTCGAAGACAAGCTCAAGGATAAATTATTAACCGCATAAAAACAGTAAAAGAATGAGTACCCATTTTTATCAATTCTCTGCCACGAGTCTTCAGGGCAAGGAAATCAGCATGGAGAGCTTCAAGGGAAAGACGATCCTTGTCGTCAACACTGCCAGCAAGTGCGGATTGACCCCACAGTTCGAAGGGCTTGAAAACCTCTACCAAAAATACAAGGACAAAGGATTGGTGATCCTTGGATTTCCATGCAACCAGTTTGCTAACCAGGAGCCCGGAGATGCATCCTCCATCGCCGAAGGATGCATGATCAATTATGGGGTATCATTCCCGATGTTTGCCAAAATAGAGGTAAACGGGGATAATGCCCATCCGCTCTACAAATACCTGAAGAAGAAGTTGAGCGGACTCTTTGGCGGCAAAATAAAATGGAACTTCACCAAATTCCTTGTCGATGCAACAGGTAAACCGGTGAAGCGGTTTGGTCCGATCACCAAACCTGAAAAAATCGATCAATACCTGGCTAAATTCTTGGGCTAAAACATCCTATTGATCATCCCATCTCGCTGATCATCTTCAATTTTTGGTAATCGATGATGCGCAAATTCTTCCCTTCGGTGGCGATAAGTCCCTCGTCATTGAACTTTTTGAGCATTCTTACAACTGTTTCTGGACTTATTCCGGAGAGCTCTGCGAGATCTTTGCGGGAGAGGGGCAATAGAAAATCCCGACTAAAGAAAATCCGGTCTGCAAGACAAAGAAGAATATCGGCCAATCTTCCGTAAGACTGCTTGTGAGTCAGACAAAAGAAACGCCCGTTAATTTGTACTGTATTGGAAATGAGTATCTCAATTACTTCTGAAGCAAATTTAGGATTTGTATGGAGCATCTCCCTAAAGCAGCTGATCTCTACCTGTTTTACCACTGAATCAACATAGGCCATTGCTGAATATTGAAAAGTGCTGTTTTCTGCTCCTATGGAGGTTAATCCAAGTAAATTTCCAGGTGGAATAACTTTTAAGACCAGGCTATCGTTGCCATTGTCAAGAAATACTTTGGCTAAACCACTTTCAATGTAGAGGATCTGAGAAGCCATCGCTCCCTGCTTACAGATCAGTTCTCCTTTTTTATATTTTACAACGGCAGTTTTCTCCTCAATTTTTTTCTGTTCGGTCATTGTCAGCTGCTCAAAGCATGCGCAATGATGTGTGCTGATCGTACAACTAGTTAGCTGTTTAGATACCATTTACATAATCATTTAATAGGCTGTAAATATATCAATTATCATGTAAAAAACTGATATGAATCAATTGTTATATGTATACAAAACAATTCTTATTTGGTTTCATGACAGCCTTTGCACTTTGGAACTGCTCCTGGAAGAGATCATCTTTGTCATATACCATGATATATTGAAATTCTTCCTATGATAAAAATTAACAGACTGATTTTCTGTGCTTTGATTTGCGGAATGATCGGATTTATTGCTTGTACCAAAGATTCTGAGGCAGACAAATCACTTTCAGTTGACTCCTGTGAAGGATGCCATACAAATTACGAGCACCTGCAAAAGGTCTTTTCACCCGACACCGAAGCTCCTGCTGGGGGCTGCGGTGGTGAAGCCCCTCATTACGAACCCTACGACCGCGTTTTTATGGGAGGTGATGGCTATGAAGAATACAAAAAAACGGCCCATTATGCCGTGGGTTGTGTTGGTTGCCACAACGGAACAGATAAGACCGATGACAAAGCCAAGGCACATGGCGGGAACTTTGTCTCCCACCCTTCGGCCATCGCAGATCAAAAATGTGCCAGTTGTCACAAACAGATTGTCGACAATTTCAAAACCAGCATCCACAATGGTACCGGGCAGAAGCGCAAAGTTGCGATCAGAAGTGGACTAACAGGAGCCGCTGACTTCGACAAACTACCTCAACATCAAATTGAAGGATACAACAAGAACTGTGCTACCTGCCATGGAAGCTGCGGCAATTGTCACGTCGTCCGACCCCTATCAGGAGGTGGTGGATTGGCAGCCGGACATGCTTTCAAGAAAACACCTGACATGGTTAACGTATGTGTCACCTGCCACGTCTCCAGGGGCGGACATGCTTACCTGGGTGTTGCATCCGGGACAAAACCAGATGCCCACCTGACCCAAAGCAATTTCCAATGCATTGATTGTCATGGCGGGGCTGAACTTCATGGAGACGGGAAACCGGTTGACCAGCGCTACGCTTATACCAAGCTTCCGAAATGCGAGAACTGCCATACCAATATAGCAACCAAAAATCCATACCACAGCATGCATTATGACTCCTTTAACTGCCAGGTATGTCACTCTCAAGAATATAACAACTGCGGAAGCTGTCACATTCATGGGGAAGGTGCAAGGGTTCAAAGTTACCAAGGATTCAAAATCGCAATGAACCCAATACCCACGATAAAGAAAGGATACAACTTTAGCCTTGTGCGGCGTACTTTGGCTGCACCCGACAATTGGAAAGAATACAGCGTTCCGCTTTACAGCAATTTCAATGCATTTCCTACCTACAACTATACCACCCCCCACAACCTTTTGCGCTGGACCCCCAGAACAAAGATCACCACTGGGATGTGTTTCTCCAATTGCCATATCCGCAATGAAGGAGGAGTATTGGTCAACAAAAACTTGTATCTATTCAAATCAGACCTGCTACCATGGGAATTACCTGCAACATCAGGCATTACAGTTGATGACAAGCTTCCTGCCAAATGGCTACAACCCACCAAATAAATACAATCTATTCTTTAAATATCAATTAATTAAACCACCATGAAAAAAATCAAATTTTTCTTTCCTGTGTTAATCTTGCTCTTCATCGTAATCTTTGCAAGTTGCGAAAAAGAAGAAGCAGAAGTAAAGATCAATGAATCTGAAGTTTTGGTTCAATACCTTGAATCTGCTCAATCACCACTTAAAAAGGATTTCGTCAATACAGACATGCCTACCATCATTGGAGCTTCAGAGGTAAAAACCCTGATGGCAACCAACAGGGTCTATATCATTGATATTCGCTCTGCAGCTGATTTTGCATTAGGCCATATCGCCAATGCTAAAAACGTTGTATTCAGTGATTTACTCAGCCATGTCAAAGGATTGACCATGGCCAATTATGACAAAGTAGCCATTGTTTGTTATACCGGTCAAACAGCAGGCTTTGGCGCCTCTTTGCTTCGTCTGATGGGTTACGATAAAGTCTATTCCCTGAAGTGGGGAATGTGTTCCTGGAATAGTTTTTTTGCAGGCAAGTGGAATACGGCTATCGCTGGTGGCAATGCCTATGCCTCACAGATGGTGAAAACAGATTCGCCCAAAGCCGCCAAAGGTGAATTACCAGTTCTCAACACAGGGAAATCAACCGGACAGGAAATTCTTGAAGCGAGAGTCGCTGCTTTACTCACCGAAGGATTTACTCCAGCCAGCATCACCAATGCAACAGTTTTTGGCAATATTTCCAATTATTCGATTGTTAACTACTGGACCGTAGCCCATTATGGAATCGGACATATATCAGGAGCTATGCAATATACACCCAAAGAGGCCATTAAGTTGGCAGCCGATCTTAAGACGCTTCCCGTCGGTAAGTCAATTGCTGTTTACTGCTATACCGGACAAACAAGTGCCTTCCTGGTCGCTTATCTTAGACTACTGGGTTATGATGCCAAATCTATCCTCTTTGGCACCAATGCCATGATGTACGATACCATGGTGGCCAACTCCATGACTATTTTTAAAGCCTCTGAGATCATGGGGTACGACTATGTTTTAAATTAAGTCAAATAGATCTCAAAAAAAAGGGTGCAGGTTTTCCTGCGCTCTTTTTTTTTCTTGGTATTTTAATATTTCATGGGAGAGAAACCAGAAAAATAGAGTTATACATATCAGTTCAATCCAGAATTCCGGGAGATGAACAAGTCACATCCTGCTTGCAAGTACCATCAAAATAAATTGAAACAGTTAAAAAATTAAACTTCAATTTTACAAGCTTTTCTGCTAATTTTAAGCTTTTACAAACTACTTGAACCTCTTCAATTATGAGCGGATTTTTTGGCAGCATTTCCAAGGACGATTGTGTCTCAGATGTATTTTACGGCACCGATTATCATTCCCATCTCGGGACAAAAAGAGCCGGAATGGCCTTCTTTTCTGCAAAGAATGGATTTCAACGAGCCATTCACAGTCTGGAAGATGGCTATTTTCGTAACAAGTTCGAAACTGACATCCAAGGATTCAAAGGCAATATCGGGATTGGTGTAATCAGTGATTATGAAGCACAGCCAATACTGGTTACCTCTCATTTGGGCAGATTCGCAGTAGCTACCGTAAGCAAAATCGTCAATTTGGAGGAGTTGGAAGAACGATTCATGACCATGCGCCGTACTTTTGCCGAAACCAGCCAGGGTTCCATCAATCCCACCGAATTGGTAGCCATGCTGATCGCAGAAGGCGAAGATTTCACCTCAGGCATCGAAAATGTTTTCAGGCTTGTAAAAGGGTCTTGCTCCATGTTGATCATGACGGAAGACCGCATCATTGCCGCCCGCGACCGCCTTGGAAGAACTCCGGTGATTCTTGGCAGGAAGGAGGGGAGCTATGCCGCTACCTTCGAAACCTGTGCCTTTCCCAATCTTGGTTATGAAACGGAGTTGTTCATGGGTCCGGGAGAGGTGATTTCCCTGACAGCCGATGGATACGAGCAACTGCGAAAGCCAAACGAACAAATGCAGATTTGTTCCTTCCTTTGGGTCTACTTTGGCTATCCACCTTCGTTCTATGAAGGGCTCAATGTAGATGAGTGCCGCTACAAATGCGGCGCAGCATTGGCCAAAAATGATCCGGTAGAGGCTGATTTTGTGGCAGGCATTCCCGACTCAGGGGTGGGACACGCGATGGGCTACAGCAATGCCACCAACATTCCGCACAAGAGGCCCTATTCCAAATACACTCCCACATGGCCCCGTAGTTTTATGCCCCAAAACCAGAGCATCCGAAACCTTGTGGCAAAGATGAAGCTGCTTCCCAACAAGGCTGTCATCTACAACAACAGGGGAGTTTTCCTGGATGACTCCATTGTTCGGGGAACACAGCTTCAGGACAATGTACGCGACCTGCATGAGGCCGGCATCAAAGAGGTTCACATGCGCATCGCTTGTCCTCCGCTTACCTATCCCTGCGAATTTCTCAATTTCAGCCGGTCGCGCTCCAACATGGACCTGGCCACACACAAGGCCATCGAACAACTCCATGGGGATCTGAAGACTGAACTAAAAGAGTATT
>CAZVTL010000139.1:5042-10315 GCA_964630075.1 uncultured Tangfeifania sp. | reverse complement strand
GTTCAAATCCTTCAACCTGGAGATTCCCGAGAAGAATTGCTTTACCGGTTTCGACGGTTACAAGAAGATGATGGCCATCGAGGATCTCGATGTGGTGCTGCTGGCTACCCCGCCCCGGTTCCGTCCCGAGCATTTCCTGGAGGCGATCCAGAACAAGAAGCATGTCTTCATGGAAAAACCGGTGGCTGTCGACCCTGTCGGCATCCGCTCGCTGATTGCCACGGGCAAGAAGGCGGAAGCGCTGGGGCTCTGTGTGGTGACAGGTACGCAACGCCGCCACCAGGAAGATTACATCGAGACCTACAAGCGGGTTAAGGCGGGCGCCATCGGACGGCCAACCTCCGCCAGGGCCTTTTGGAACCAGGACCACGTTTGGTTCCGTACCCGTGAAGAGGGGTGGGACGACATGACCTACATGGTGCGCAACTGGAACAACTTCTGCTGGCTCTGCGGCGACCATATCCTGGATACCCACATCCACAACATCGACGTTATCAACTGGTTCATGGGCAAGACACCCATCAGCGCCATCGGCAACGGTGGGCGCCACCGCCGTGTCACCGGCGACCAGTACGACTTCTTCAACATCGATTTTGATTATGGCAACGGGGTCAACTCCCACAGCTATTGCCGCGAAATCGATAGCTGTACCAACCGCACCGGCGAGATGGTGATGGGTACAGAAGGCTATACCAACTGTGTGAACACCGTCTGGGACCTGAACGGCAACATCAAATGGCAGTTCGAATACCCAAAAGACGAGAACGGCAATGCCATGAACCAGCTGAAGATCCCTGCCTACGTACAGGAGCACATGCACCTGGTCCATGCCATCCGCAAAGGGGAGTATGTCAACCAGGCCGAAGAGACGGCCCTCTCCACCCTCACCGCCATCATGGGCCGTACGGCGGCCTATACCGGGCAACTGGTGACCTGGGAGGAGATGATGAAATCGGACATGCAGCTTGGTCCGAAGGAGTTGGTCTTTGGTCCGGTGGATATGAAGTTTGAGACGCCGATACCGGGTACGCCACCGAATGTCTGATCAGGATTTGCAGAAATTGTCTGAATCAGAATTTACAGAAATTGTCTGAAGCAGAATTTACAGAATTTACAGAATTTACAGAATTGAAATTGGATAAGTGATTAACATTTCAAACATTTCAAACAAAATAAACCTTCAAACTAACAATTATGTCTAACTCAAACAGAAGACTCTTTTTAAAGAATTCGGCTGTTGCATCTGTGGGGGCATTGGTGCTTCCGCAGATCATCCCAAGCACTGCCCTGGGGATGGGCGGCCGGATGGCTCCGAGCGACCGGCTGGTCATGGGTGCCATTGGTACCGGCTCGCAGGGGAAAAGCAACATGCGCGACTTTTTGAAACTCGACAAACAGGTTCAGTTTGTTGCCTTGTGTGACGTTGATACCAACAATTTGCAAAAGGCCAAAGAGATGGCCGATGCAGCCTATGCCAACAACGACTGCCGCACCTATGGCGACTTCCGCGAATTGCTGGAGAAAGAGAAGCTGGATGCCGTCTCCATTGCCCTTCCAGACCACTGGCATGGCATCATTTATACCGCGGCTGTTGAGAAAAAATTGCATGTCTATGGCGAGAAACCCATTTGCCGTACCATCCGCGACGGACAAACGATTGTGAAGGCTGTTCAAAAAAATAAAATAACCTGGCAAACCGGCAGCTGGCAAAGATCCCAGCCCAACTTCCACCGGGGCGCCGAGCTGGCCATCAACGGACGTATTGGGAAGATCAACTTCATCGAGGTGGGTCTACCAAATGGGGGAAAGGGAATCGGAACCCCACCCATCAAGGAGGTGCCCAAAGAGCTCGACTGGGAGATGTGGCTCGGACCTGCACCCAAGGTTCCCTACCGGGGAGTCAGCCACTGGAACTGGCGCTGGATCCTCGAATATTCGGGCGGTCAGCTTACCGACTGGGCCGGACACCACATCGACATCGGTAACTGGGGTGCAGGACTCGAACACACCGGTCCGGTGGAGATTGCCGGTGAAGGGGTCTACCCAAGGGAGGGCATCTACAATGTACCCGTCGAATACGATTTTCTTTGCAAGTATGCCAACGGCATCGAGATGAGGGTCTGCAACGAAGCCCGTCTAGCAAAAGGTTCCGGTACCACCTGGTATGGTGAAAAGGGCTGGATCCACGTGAACCGCGGAAATGTCCTTACTGCCTCAGATCCGAAAATCCTCGAAGAGGTGATCGGGGAGAGCGAAATCCACCTGATCAAGAGCGACAACCACTGGCAAAATTTTGTCGACTGTGTCCGCTCCGGCGCGAAGACCATTGCCCCGATCGAAGTAGCCTACCGGGCCATCTCCGTCGGACTGCTGGGTGAGATCGCGATGCAAACCGGTCAGAAAATTCAGTGGGATCCCGAGAAGGAGGAGATCATCGGTAACCCGATGGCCGCACGGCTGCTCGATAGACCTTATCGTGCACCCTGGCAACTTCCAACGATTTAAAAGTTTGAAATGTTTTTTGGGTTTAAAAAGTTTGAAATGTTCAAAATCCTGAACTTTTCAAACCCTTCAAACAATTCAAACCCTTCAAACAATTGTCAATTACATACCATATTAATGCAATAGAAATGAAAAAAAGATATACACTTCTCCTGCTCCTCACAGGAATCCTCTTCTTCCAGTCGTGCCAGGAGAAAAAGGCCTACAGGGCGCTGCTGATCACCGGTCAGAGCAACCACAACTGGGCGGCCTCCGCACCGGTTCTGCAGATCCTGCTCGACCAGACCAACCTCTTCACCACCGACATCGCCCAGACGCCGGCCGAAAAGGGTGACATGAGCAATTTCAAACCCAACTTCAGCAAATACTCCATAGTAGTGATGGACTACAATGGCGATGCCTGGCCGGAAGCGACCAAGACCGCCTTTGTGGAGTATGTAAAGAATGGGGGAGGGGTGGTCATTTACCACGAAGCCGACAACTCCTTTCCTGACTGGAAAGAGTACAACGAAATGATCGGTCTTGGAGGCTGGGGCAACCGCAATGAAAAAGACGGTCCCTACGTCTATTACAAGCGGAATGAACTGGTGGTAGATACGACAAAAGGCAAAGCAGGCTCACACGGTCCTCAGCATGAGTTCATTGTGAAGAGCAGGAAACCCGAACACCCGATTATGAAAGGGTTGCCAATCAACTGGATGCATGCCAAGGATGAGCTTTACAGCACCCTGCGCGGTCCGGCCAAAAACATGGAGATCCTGGCTACCGCCTACGCGGATACCGCCAAAAAGGGCACTGGTCGTGACGAACCGATGCTGATGACCATTACCTACGGCAAAGGGAGAATCTTCCACACTGCCATCGGACACGTGGGCAAAGACAAGACCCATCCTGCCGCCGAATGTGTCGGATTCATCGTCACCTTCCAGCGCGGCGCCGAGTGGGCAGCCAGCGGCAAGGTGACCCAGCCGGTACCGTTCGATTTTCCGAATGTGGCCTGTGCAGTTACCCGTACCGACTACAAAGCGATCACCCTCGAGGAGGACCTCGACAAGATCGCTGTCTATGACATTGACAAGAGCACCAAATACCTGACCGACCTGCAGGCCAGGATCCGCCAGGCCACCTCAGATCCGGCAGCCTTGCTGGTACTCGAAAAACAGATGGTGAGCATCCTGAAGCAACAGGGGGCTACGGTCGAGGGGAAAAAGCTGATCCTCCGCGAACTTGCCTGGATGGGTTCGGACTATTGCATCCCCACCGTTACTGAACTGCTGAAGGTGCCGGAACTGCAGGATGCTGCAGCCTTCACCCTCGAAAGAATGAAGGGTCCGAGGAAGATTTGAGGAATAGATTTTTATTACACAGAGAACAAAAAGAGCTAAACTTTGGAATTGAAACCCTTATTTTCTTTGGCAACCTTAGTAGAAATAAATATTGCAGATTAAGTCTTAACCTTATTACCTTATTTAAAGGATAATACCGGATTCAAAATCTGAAATTATCTTCCGATTAATAAGGTAATAAGGTTTTGTTTTTCGGGTGGCTATTTTTCTACTAAGGTTGCAAGTGAAAATAAGGTTTAACAAATCTCTAATTCCTTTCAGATTTTCCCTAATTTTAGGATCGATTTACAATCAATAGTTTCTCCGCAGTCCTCTGGGCTTATCTGTGAAACTCTTTGTAATTTTATAGAAACGCAAATCAACATGTTTTCCCTTGTCATCCCCGTCTACAACGAAGAACAGCTGATCGACGATCTGGTTATCAGGTGCGTGGCAGCTGTGGTCTCTTTTGCGGATGACTATGAGTTGCTCTTTGTCGACGATGGCAGTACGGACAGCACTGTCCGGAATCTGTTGAAACACAGGCTGCAGAACAAGAAAATCAAAATCATCTCCCTCTCCAAGAATTTTGGCCACCAGGCCGCCTTCACGGCCGGACTAGAACACGCCAGGGGTGAGGTGGTTGGCATGATGGACGGCGACCTGCAGGATCCGCCCGAGCTTTTGGCGGAGATGTACCATAAGATCACCACGGAAGGTTTCGATATCATCAGTGGCCGGAGGACGGGAAGAAAGGGCAAGAGTCAGCGTACGCTCTACACCTTCCTCTTCCACCTGCTCTTCAAAAACATCGCCGGACTTGAAAATATGGAAAATGCCGGCAACTTCTCGATGATGACGCGTGAGGCATTGCAGGCTTTGCTCTCCATGAATGAGAAGGTCAGGTACATGCCGGGGCTCCGCTCCTTTATCGGTTTCAACCAGGGTACGGTCGATTACATCCGCGACGACAGGGCCCACGGAGAACCCAAGATGAGCCTCTCCAAGCTTTTTGCCCTGGCCACCGATGCGATCTTCTCATTTTCGCGTCTGCCCATCCGCCTTTGCCTCTGGCTGGGCTCCATCGGCACGATTGTCTTTTTTCTGGCCGGGATCTATGTACTGATCGATAAAATCCTGGGATTTGCCATTGTTGGATGGTCCTCCACCCTGCTGAGCCTCTATTTCCTGGGCTCCATCCAGCTGATTTTCCTCGGCATCGTGGGTGAATATGTCTTCCGCATCTACAAGGAATCGCAGAACCGGCCGATCTACTTTATCAAAAAAATTCACGAAGACCTACCATAATTTCGCCGCTAGGCGGCTCTCTGTAACCTTTGCCATCATCATTCTACCAAAATGTTACCGCTACGCGGCTCTTGGATTCACGCGCGATAATTTGACCATAATTTCGCCGCTAGGCGGCTCTCTGCTACCTTTGCCATC
>CAZVTL010000139.1:0-4942 GCA_964630075.1 uncultured Tangfeifania sp. | reverse complement strand
ATCATTCTACCAAAATGATACCGCTACGCGGCTCTTGGATTCACGCGCGATCATTTGACCATAATGAAGCCGCAATGCGGCTCTTTGCTACCTTTGCCATCATCATTCTACCAAAATGATACCGCTACGCGGCTCTTGGATTCACGCGCGATCATTCTACCATAATTATGCCGCTAAGCGGCTGTTAAAAACCATTTAATTGGAGCTTCGACAAAATTGGATTGCTTAATTCAAGCTGCGTAGCAGCATCATTATGGTAGATAAAATGATCAAATGGAATCATTAGCTGCGTAGCAGCGTCATTATGGTAGGTTTGGAAAATTGATAAAATTTCGGTATATTTATAATAACCACCTATTTATCATCCATCTGGTGGTAACATTTCGGTAATGCATTGTTTAATATCTCCCTAAAATTAATTGTCATGCCAAACACCTACACGCAAATCAATATCCATACCGTTTTTGCCGTAAAAGGACGAGAGAATATCCTTCACAAAGCATTAATGGAGGAGTCGTGCAAATACATCCATGGCATCATGATCAATCTAAGACAATACCCTTTAGCTATTTCGGGGTACGAGAACCATGTTCATCTCTTTTTCGAACAAAACCCTGACACACCCTTATCGGATATTATGGAAAAGGTGAAAGCCAATTCATCAAAATGGATGAATCACAACAATAAGGTTCCAGGTCATTTTGAATGGCAAAGGGGGTATGGTGGATTCAGCTATTCACGAAGCCAGCGAAACGAAGTGATTCAATACATTATGAACCAGGAGAAACATCATCAGCGAAATTCTTTTAAAGATGAATACTTGGCTATTTTAAAGAATTATGAAATAGAATATGATGACCGGTATTTATTTGAATTTTATGATTGATTTGGATATTATTTTCAGCCATAATTTCGCCGCTACCATAATTACGCCGCTAAGCGGCTAGTAAAATCATTTATTTGGAGCTTCTATAAATTTGGATTGCATATTTCAAGCTGCGTAGCAGCATCATTATGGTAGAGAAAATGGGCTAAGCGGATTATACGCTGTGTAGCAGTGAAATTATGGCAGCTGCGTATCAGCGATATTATGGTAGACGATATTATGGTAACAAATTAATATTTTCAACTATATTTGGATGAATATCAACACAATCTCCATTCCCCAATCGAATGCCCTCGACTATAAACCATATCATTCCTCAAATGCCTACCGGCAAAGACAAAATTGTCAGGGGGATCTTTGACCTCCTTGCCGGGCTGCTGCTCATCTTTATGTTCCTGGGCAGCAAGGAGGCCGGCATCTCGGGTGACGAAGATCTCCACTACCAGCAATCGGTGGCCGTATACAACTATTTCGCCACCCAGGGCGCCGACCAAAGCGCCCTCCATACACCGGCCACCCACCTCCAATACTACGGCCAATCGTTCGACAACCTCACTACCATCCTCATCCGATGGTTCAGCATCGACGACATCTATACCTTCCGCCACCAGGCAAATGCCCTGGCCGGCTGGCTCTGCATCCTGCTGGCGGCCCAGTTGGCCATCTGGCTTTCCGGGTACGGGGCCGGCATTCTGACCCTACTCCTCTTTGCCCTCTCTCCCACCTTCCTGGGACACGCGCAGAACAACCTGAAGGACATCCCCTTCGCCCTTGCCTACCTGGCGGGAACGCTCTTCCTGCTAAGGTGGCTCTTTGCCGAAAAGCGGAGCTGGCGAACGAGCCTGCCGCTCCTCCTGTCGATCGGCTTTTGCATCAGCATCCGTCCCGGCGGAGTGCTGCTCGCCTGCTACCTGCTGCTTTTTGCGGCGGTCATGGGGGTCAAAACCTACCGGGAAACTGCCCAGATCAACCGTGGTGCACTTCGCAAAATGGCACTCTCCATCGGTATCATCCTGGTGGGCTCCTACTTTGCGGGAATTCTGCTTTGGCCTTATGTGCTCCAAAATCCCATCAGCGGTTTCTGGAAATCCTACCAGGTGATGACCCAGTTTCCCACCACCATCCGGCAGATCTTCGAAGGGAGGCTGGAGTGGTCTGACTGGATGCCCTGGTACTACTTGCCCAAGCTGATGCTGATCACCATTCCATTGATCGTTTGGGCAGGCATCGTTGCCTTTTTTACCCTGGCCGGGAGGCTTCCAAAGCAAGAGCGGCTCAAATATGCCATATTGGTCTTCACCATCCTCTTTCCCATCGTTTTCGTTATCTACGAAAAGTCCAACCTCTATGGCTCGTGGCGCCATTTCCTCTTCGTCTATCCCGCCATGGTGGTACTCGCCGCCATCGGGATGTGTCACCTTTGGCTCCGTCTGAAAACGGGGCTGCTTCGGGGCTTGGCCTTCACGGTAGTGTTGTTGCTGGCCTGGCATCCTTTCAGCTTCCTGGTAAGGAATACTCCCTATTACTACCTCTATTACAATCAGTTGGCGGGTGGATTGAAAGGGGCTTACGGCAATTACGAAACCGACTATTACTACCACTCCATGCGCGAAGGGTCTGAATGGCTGACGGGATATTTGAAGAGCAACCATCCGGGCGATAGCCTGAAGGTGGGCACCAACTTCCCGGCCGACTGGTTTTACAGGAACGACCGGAACCTAAAGGCGCGTTACATTCCCTGGAACGAACGTAACCAGCACGACTGGGATTACTTTGTGGTGACCAACAGTTATATTTCCCCGGCACTGCTGAAAAATAAAAACTGGCCACCCAAAAATGCCGTCAAAATCATCGAAGCAGATGGGGTACCCATTTGCGCGGTGGTCAAACGGGAAACCAAGGCTGATTTTCTTGCTTACAGGGCCTACCGGCAGCACCAGCCGGAAGAAGCTGTCAAATATTTTGAAGAGGCCCTTCAAAAAGAGTGTCAGGATGAAATAATCTTTTTTAATTTTGCGTCAGTCTGCTACAGTCTGGGTGACGAGGCAAAGGCGATGTCGTTGCTGCAGAAAGGGTTGGAAATCAATCCGGAATGCGACAGGATCCTGATGTTCCGGGCCAATATCCTTGCCGGGAAGGGCGAAAGCGAAGAGGCGGTCAAGGTGTACAAGGCGCTGATCGGTATCAACCGGAAATATTTCGATGCATATCCTGCCCTGGCAAAGATCCTAGTGGACAAAAAACAGCTGAAGGAGGCCCGTGATTTGCTGAAACGCTGTCTGACGATGAATCCCGGATACAAGGCCGCTTATGCCGGACTGGCCGAAAGCTACCGAACGACCGACCCTGACGTGGCCAGGAAGTATGACGAGCTGGCGAAGTGAGGAAAGGCTTGGAGACCAGGGAACTGGGTGAGCGCGAATGTGAAAATTGGGAAATGTGAAAATGTGAAAATGAGGGAAATTCCGGGAGTTCACTGTCCACGGTAGCATTCCGAAAAAAGGGAAGATGTCGGGATCGGACGGAAAGTAGGAATATTGAAAAATGAGAATTAAGAACTTTATAAACAAATAGATAGTCACAAACTTAATATGATCAAAATGAAAAAATCCATCCTCCGTTTGGCCCTGGCAGTTGTGCTGGTGCTGAACATTGCCTTCCTCTCAATTGCCCAGGAGCCAAAGGCTGAAAAAGACACCATCAATGCCGACAAGGCGGCCAAACCGGTCTTCTACCAGGCTGCCGAAGAGGAAAAAACCTCCGAAGGCTGCAGTCCGATCGTTTATGTTGTTGGCGCCGTGATTGTTGTAGCCGGTGTTGCACTGATCCTGCGCAAGAAAAAGAAATAGCGAAGTTGTTGTTTGGAACGAGTTTGTTTCAGATGGCAGGTCAGCGCAGGCCCTTTTTCAATTCAGAGCTGAGCGCTGCATCCACTTTTCGTCCTGTTATTTACCCAAAGTGATGTCCCGGAACCGGGCGTTGGCGGCCTCTTTGGTGTTGTGGGAGGTGACGGCTATGCCGAGGTAGATTTTTTTGGACATGGCCAGGGTAAAGGAGGTGTAGGGCTTCCAGGTTTTTCCGTCTGCACTGCAATATCCGGTGAATTCATTGCCTGCACGTTTCAGCCGGATCCAGGTATTGGGAAAGTTGACGGGAAATTCGGCTGGACCTTCCGCGCTTGCGGGATAGATGGCCAGCATTTTACCCCCTTTTTCGGAGCGGTACTGGAATTCGAATCCACCGTTGTTTTTGTTTCTTGGCTTGTTGTTCGGGAAGAGCTGAAAGAAGATGTGGCGGCTATTCTCCGAGAGCTCCTCACGGGCCATCAGTCCGGCTTTGGTATAGAGATGGGGATCAGTGAGGCTTTCGACGCGTGCTTTCAGGTCGAAATCTCCCTCTTGTGCTACCCATGCAAAGTGACATTCGTCCCTGACTCCCCAGACATCGGCACCTCCGGCAGTGACTTGCAGGCTCTTGTCAAGGAGCTGGAACGCACCTTTGATGGCGGGATTTCCGATGTCAGCCGACTGGAATTTTTTTAGCGGAAGGGCTTTCTCTTTGGCTGTTAACAGGGTGCAGGAGATGACAAGGAGGCAGAGTGCAAGGAGTGATTTTCTGAGCATAAATTTTGATTGAAAGGGTTCTTAAATTCGTTTGGAATAAGGAGGAAATTTAAACCACTAAGGATCCGAAGGTGGTCACGAAGGGCACAATAAAATTAATGATTTTCAATTATCTTTCGGTAATAAGTAGGAAGAACAATTATATGTCCTGGTTTGTATTTTTGGGTTCTGGGCAATTTGTAGTTGTTTCGCGCAAAGAACGCAAAGCACGCAAAGAAGAAATAGAACATTTTAAGTTTTTCAATGCTTAAGTAATAAGAACAATTCAATGTCGCAGCTTATATTATTGGGTGCTGGGCAATTTGCCTGATGTTTCGCGCAAAGAACGCAAAGCACGCAAAGAAGAAATAAGACATTTTAAGTTTTTTAATTCTTAAGTAACGTGAGTTCGATGTAAGAAAGGTAAAATAAATGTAGGGATATTTTGAAAATA
>CAZVTL010000138.1:8399-10363 GCA_964630075.1 uncultured Tangfeifania sp. | reverse complement strand
TGGTAGCGGAAGTACTTCCAGGTACTGTCTTGAAATTGGCCGCGTTGGCTACATAAGATTGCCAGTCGGTAGGAAGCCTGAAGATGATTACACCAGCTCCGAATACTGAATGAATCCAGTCATACATGGAAGTAGAGGTGGTGTACATCATGGTGAGGTTCGGAACTGCAGGAGCATCAAGGTCGTTGCCACCTGCATCCACATAAGTTTCATACTCAGCCTTTGACATGTCTACAGGTGAGGTTGGATTTCCGTTCGGATCGCTCTTGTGGTTGATGCCATCCATTGCTACGACGATGCTCTTGCCAGGATAAACAGGTCGTTGTTTTCCTGTTCCAGGTACCATCCAAACATGGAAAGTAAGCGGTAACTCATCCATGAAGGTGCCATCTGATTTAATCCATACATTTGGATTTGTGGTGGTTTGCTGGAGAACACCCAGGCAAAGTCCGTCTGCAAAAAGGGTGTCGTTGGTATTGTTGTATATTTCGTGGAACTGATCGGAATAGTAAGTTTTGGCATCTGGTGTTCTTGAACCTGCAAAATAGACCTCTTTCAGGATAAAACCACCGGTATTGTCAGCCAAAACCAGGCTCATGGAAACCGATGATGCTTTGGTTAGCATGTAGTTACTCTGAATACAATTGAAAATATACTCGTCGGTATCGACTTTCACGGTGAAATTACTCTTGATGTCATAACTGCCTTCAACCAGCGTGATAGTGGCAGCACCAGCTGCATCTGCTATGGCGATGGTCTCTCTGCCTGTCTGGGTATTGGTGATTTTTATCTCTACCCCTGCAGGAATGGGGGCAAGGTTAAATCCTTGCGGATAGGTAAGCACGATTTTCATTTCGTAACTTGGCGTAACTTCTTTTTTACAGTTTACAACTACTAACCCTACAAGGAGGGAAAATGCGACAAGGAGCAACTTTTTCATGGCATTAAAATTTGTATTTATACTTATAATGATAGTTTTATCTCTGCACCAAAATAGGCCGGTTGGTTCATTCTCATATAACTATCTGTCCTGACAAGCCTGTGAACAGGCCTGAAATTAAGAAAATTGTTTGCAAAAAATGATAACTGCAACTTGTCTCCGATCTCTTTTGTAAGTTTTATGTTTATTTGGCAGGTGATCGGATATTTTTCCGTAGTATATTGATATCCAAACATCTGATCGACCATAAAACTGAATGGGGCAACAAAACTGGTACTGGATACCCAGTCGTGGTAAACCATCTGTTTGTCGTAATACCCGATCGGATCGGCATAGATCTTGTCTACCCCGTTATAGACCCCATATTGCTTTACGTTGTTTGCCCCGAGGGTATAGGAGACCGGCGCTCCGTTGTAATCCCATTTGTAGGTCGATTTGTCCAGCCAGATGACCTGTGTACTGGTGGAAACTACCATTCTGATGGCGGGAATATGGGTAGTTAAGTTAAAGTTGGTGTTAAGCCGTTGTTTGATATTGCCTTTGCCTCCCGGGAAGATGGAGACGTAGGGAAATTTTTCTCCAAGGTAGGAGACATTTTCTTTGGTAGGGAAAGGCACCATATCTTCTGTTCTTGTCATGCGGTAATAGGCCCCGTCAACAATCAGGTTAGATTTGATACAATTGATCTTTCCCAAATTGATCACATATTCAATCCCCTTCTTGTCAATGTTGTAGGTATTAATCGGTCTGCTGTAACTGTGAAATTCCTCCTTTTGGGAAGAGGGAAGTGTCTTGGTCGTCCCGTTTTCTACATAGGTGATTTGCCCGTTGTTGTAGGCAGGTTGTTTACCTGCGCCGGCCAGCTGTTCCCATTTGTTGAATTTCATTGTGAAATACTGACTTCTGAAGGCAAAACCATTGGCAATCTTTTCAGCAAATCCGGTCAGGGAGACTTTCACGCCCATAATATTCATGTCGGCACCAGCTTCGTACTTGGTATTGGTGGTTGGTTTAAGATCAGGGT
>CAZVTL010000138.1:0-8389 GCA_964630075.1 uncultured Tangfeifania sp. | reverse complement strand
GTTGGAAGTGTTGTCAATTACTTGCGTAGTTACGACTATTAAATCCGGATAGTAGTTGAAGCTGATCTCATCCTGGTAAGATTTGTCAGGATAGAGATAGATCATGGATGGGTTTTTGGAGGTCAAGCCGTAGCCAAACCGAAGGGAGAGATCTTTGAGTGACTCCTTTTGCCTGTTTTTTAACAGTGAATAGGTAACGTTGATACGCGGTTCAAACGATATGAAACCATCAGTGCCAAATAAACCCTTGGGAAGCATATTGTTGTAGCGTAAGCCAAATTGAGACTTTAAGTTGGTTTTGCCTATCGGAAGATCGATCATATCTTCAACAAAGAATGCCAGATCGCGGCTCATCGGGATATCCTTGAAGGCACGTGGACGGGTTGAAGAGGCTCCGGAAGGGGGGCGTGTGTGGTCATAGATCCGGCCATTACCGTTGTTTCCTGATGCCCTCCATTCGGCTCCAGCCATCAGGTTGTTTTTTATTGCGCCGTATTCGCCGCTGATATTTCCCTTGACTGTTCCAAAGAAATTGTAGGGTTGGCCATCAATGGTCAAATCGCTGATGTAACGAGTTGGCAAGATTTCGCCTTTGGCCTCTCCCGATACCATGGCTATTGGCAATGCTGTGGCACCACTGTTGGTGGTGATCCGGTGTTCATAAATGGTCTGCTTGTTGTAATCACCCGAAAAATTGTAGGTAACATTGGTTAACCATGGTTTTTGAACAGACCATTTCCCAAAAAGTTTGAGCCCATAATTCTGCTCCTTTTCCTGAAGGATCTCCTCTCGCAGAAGATCAGGGTCATTTTTTGTGTTGTCCAGTGTATTAAAATAGTTCAATTTCAAATTGATACTCAAAGGTTTGGACTCTCGGAAAAGGGTGTTGGAATATCCCAGCTGACCGGTTAATCTTTTGTAGCTCTTGCTTGGCAATCGGATGTCATCCATCGATTTGGTATAGTCCACATCTAAATTCATCGCACCATTCTTGTTCCCAGGCAGAATGAACCCTTTTGACATGGCAAATTGTTTGATATTAGGGTCCGTTTTTACCTTGGAAAAGAGCTTCGTTTTGCCGGCTTTTGTTTTTACAAGCACTGCTCCTGTGGTGAGATTTCCATATTCAACCGATGGAATACCTCGGATCACCTCAACCGACTCAATGTTATCTGTTGAGATTTTTCTTAAGTCAACCCCTTGTCCTGCTGTCGAATAGGATTGCGCTGTACCACCACTGGCCGTGTTCAAAGACTGCATGTTGGCATCATTGTTGACGGGTGTACCATCTACAATGATGGCTGTACCGGCGGCACTGTTCTGGTCCGGGTTATTGGAAGTGTTTATATCTCTGATTGTTATCTGATTGGATCTGGACATATCCGGATTCAAGGTTACCTGCCCCGGCACCAGTTGCATCACATCAGCCAGGCTGGTTGGCTGAACATGGGTTAACGCGGCACTTTCAATCTTGGAGGAGGAACTTAGATTGGTATTCTCCTTTGCTGTAACAACCACCTCCTCAAGTGCCAAAGACGATTGCTCCATGGTTATGGTAAACTCCTTGTTCTGGCTGTCGATGCTTACCGCTCTTTCGTATGGCTCGTAACCCAGGCAAACCGCCTGAAGTGTGTATTTCCCCTGTGGAACTTTTTCGAAAATGAAATTGCCTTGGTTATTTGAGGTAGTCCAGAGGCTAAGTTCCTTGATCTGGATAGCCACCAGTTCAATTTTTTCGCCGGACTTTTCCATGACTTTGCCGGTAAACCTTACGCTGTTTTGCGCACTGGCAAAACCAATCGTAAGCATACAAAGCAAAATCATTGAAATCTTCATTCTATATCCAGTCATGGCGTATCGAATTTAATACAGTAGAAATATATGCCTTAAGAACTCCCTAGCGATTCATCTACCTGAAAGCTCACTCACTTTTAGATCCTTTTACAAAGTTACCAACCAATAAATGTCTTGCAATCCCTATTTGTAGTGATATTATTCTTTTTATCTGCCTAAAAGAGGGCAGAGGGGAATGAACGATTGCAATCAATTAATTATCTTTATCTTAAAAATGCAGTTACCTGCAAAGATTGTTAAATTATTCAAAATTTGTACATGTTGACAATCTTTCCAGCTTCACCATCACTGTAAGTTACAGAAAGTGAATCACGCTTCAGTGCCTGCTCAATTTTAGCCTTGTTGGTAATGGAATCCACGTAAACAATTTCAAAGGCAATTTGCAGGGAGCTATCGAGTACCGATTTGAATTCGATCACCCCATTGTCGTTGGAGAGGTGGCTAATCAAATAGGGAAGCGTTTTTGTATTGTATTTGTTTTCACCAAGTGGCACCTTGAGGGTGTCCAAAACACTCTCTTTGTAATCGGATTTGCTGTTGAAATCCTTTTGATAGGGTTGAAACATTTTTTCAACATAGGCTTTTGCCGAAATGGTGCTGTATTCAATCTTGTTTACCACTTTGTATTGCAAATCAATGGTTTTGCTTTTACCGGCACTCAAAACAGTAAGGGATTTTGATTCTATCTTTGCGATTAACTCTTCTTCTGTTATGGTAGAGTTGGCCGGGAAGAAAATCCTGACCCTCACCGGGCACTCGAATTCACTCTCAACGCCAAGGGCATCCGTTTTTTCCCGCAGCAGGATGGAGAGGTAGGTGAAATCCATCGGATCAAAGAACTTGTCGACCAGCATCGAAGCCACTTTAACCTCCTTGTTCTCCTTGCCCATGATGTGCAGGGCAGTTTTCATCGGCGTAAAGAGTTTGGCCTGAATCTTCACATCGTTCAATATTTCAGGATCATAATAGATCTTTACCGTGTTTGTAGCCACATAGGTAGCCACACCACGTACCCCTTCCACCTGCTTCATCTGGGAGGCAAAGGCCATGGAACTGCCAAAACATTTGATATTCTTCAATCCGGATTGTTTGAAAACGGCACTCTTCTCGATGGTTGCCTGATCTACCCAGCGCTGGTCGATGGTTGGAACTTCCCAAATGGAGCTCAATATCAAACCTATGATGAACAGGGCAACAGTTGCGATGGGCGGTAACCACTTCAGATAACTGCGCTTGTTGATCTGGATGGTATCTTTCACCGGACAGACCACCACACATTCGTTGCAGAGGTTGCAATCCACATCTTTTACAACTTTCATGCTGGCAACGTCGATGGCCTGCGGACAACGGCGGCTGCACAACTGGCAATCGGTGCAGGTCAGCTCGTTGCGGGTAATCTTAGCGGCAGGCGTAAAGGTGAGTTTTTCGCCGAAAATTTCGAGCAGATATCCCCCAAAAGTTGCAACACCCAATGGCCAGGCGTAGTGAATAGCAAATCCCATCTGCCTTAGCAGGATGAAAATGCCAATTACAGCAATAAAAAACCAGCTGAATTTGAAGATGTTGGAGATGGCTCCAAATGGACAAATGTACTTGCACCAGAGGAGGCGGATAAATACGGAGCCAATGATTACCAGTGCGATGGCCAGTGCCGCATAGAGGAGGACAACGTCCATGGAGAAACCTGTTGCGACTGCATAGTAAGGATCAAATTTCTTGCAGAACAACTCGCTGGATCCCAGAGTGTAATAAAAGGTGATAAACAAAAGAACATATTTTACAGAACGGAACAGCTTGTCTACCGCACCCTTAAGGGTAATCCGAACCTTTAATCTTTCGCCCATTTTGCCCAGCCATTCGCTGATGGTACCAATGGGACAGATGTAGGCACAAAACAATTTGCTAAAGAGGAAGATCCCAATAATGAGGAGGACTCCCATGGAAATCTGGACGGAAGTCATTGTGCAGGCCAGTGAGTTGTTCAACAAGTAACTGCTCAGTGCCTGCACGCCACCAAAAGGACAATATGCTTCAAAGTCCGGAGTAAAGTCATCCTTAATAAATGGCAACAGTGCCAGCACAATCATAAAACCGATCACGCTCCATTGAATGACGATTCGGGGGAGGTTGCTTTTGCTGAATTTCTTTTTCATTTTTTGAAGTCTCTGTTTAAATGCGTTTGGAGATAGGTCTTGGTATCAAAAGAGGGGTTGGCGATTTACATTCAAATGGTGCATCTCCTTCAATTCGATCAGCGCCTCCGTTTTTTTCTTGTTTCTGGAGGTCAGGATTTGGGTATTTGCATGAAAACCCAATACGATTCCCAGCATGATGGCGGCTGCAATGACTGTGGAGAATTGGAAGAAGAGGGAGAAATCTTTCTGCCTTTCATTCCCTGCAAAGGAGATCTCTTTCCTGGACAGAATGCTGGAAAGGAGTGTTTCGGGCACTTCTATGCGCTCTTCCAGCACCTGCATGGAATGGTCAATTCCAGTCTGTATGCGGGAGCATTCCGAGCAAACATAAAGGTGCGACCGGGATCTTTCATCCGATGTACCAAGAACCATGTTTTGTTTTGAGTGGGTGCACTCCATCTTGTATTGATTTACCGTGAACTAAATTGTAGAACCACTGCTACCATAGACGCAAGGAAAAAACAAATCTGGCGGTCTGAAGAAAATTTATTTGTTCAACTGGTCTCGCCTGGCACATTCACGCTTGTTGCAGAACTCGCATTGATCGCCCAGTTCCATCATCTCTTTTAAAAGTTGATCCAGCAATATCTTTTGATCCTCGTCGCAAATACTCTTGATGTTGTCAAAGTGTTTGATGGTTTGTTTCTTCAGTCCGGCATGTAGTTTTCCAATGTTCTGTGCAATCGAATCCATGCGTGCCTTTGAAGGGGAGGGGGAGGTCATCTCTTCCACCAACCTGAAATTGGAGGCACATTCCATGTCCAGAAGGGATTGGTAAATCCTGAATACTTCACTGTCCAGCAGGGCGATTTTTTTAAACTGTTCATCCGAGAGTTTCAGTTCCCTTCTGAGGAAATCATCTGAATTGTATTTGTCCAATGACCTTGCAGGGGTTTGTTTGTTTAGCAACAGGATGGTACCAAATGCGGAGATATTGATTACCAACAGAAAGATATTCAACCACTGAATAATTCGATCCTTTTTGGATGTTTTCATGTTATCTGTAGTGTTTTTTGAAGTAATCGAACAAAGTTTTTCTAAGATTGGTTTTAGCCCTGTAAATGAGCGACTCCACAGAGACCTGGGATATGCCCAACTGTTCACTGATCTCTTTTTGGGAAAAGTTGTCGAATTTGTGCAGCAGGAGAGCTTTCTTTTGATTTTCAGGCAATTGATCGATTGCCCTGAAAATATATTTGCGCGTATCTTCCTCTTCCAGTTTTGAGAAGGGGGTGCTGGTTTCGGAAAGCGGGTGTTTGCCAGCCGCATCCAAAACGGTTGATTCAAGTTTAGTAAGTTGGTTGGATTTGGCAGGATTGTGCTTGCGCAGGAAACTCAATGACTTGTTCATGGCAATTTTGAACAACCAGCCCGACAGATCGTTCTCTTTTTGAACCTGGCTGAGGGAGCGGAAGACCTCAATGAAAACCTCCTGCGACAAATCCTCTGCATCGCTTTGGGTTCGCACCAGGCGGAAACAGGTTGCATACACCATCCGCTGGTACTTTGCGACCAAAGTGCCAAATGCCTGCTCATCGTTTTTCAGGATTTTCGCTACAAGTATCCGGTCATCCGTCATGCAACTTCAGGGAGTCATTCTCAATCTCCGGTTTTAAATTTTCTGCTCTTCTTCTCTTTGTATTCCCAACCTTTGGATTTCAGGAAATTGTCAGCCTCTTCCCGGGTTTGGAAGAGATCACCGTCACTTTCCCAAAAGGTATATCCGACAGTGACACCCAGCAAGGCGCAATCCTTTTTCTGTCCCAGGGATACATCCTCCAATACCTTCATCTTCAGGCTGTCACTTTTTATGCGTACAATCACTGATTTTACTGATTTTCCGGCTTGAACAACTTTTTTACTATTGGTAAGTACGACCAAACCGTAGCACTCTACCCCTTCTTTGGCCCATGTGCCGATTTTTTGCTGCAATACAGCATTGAGTTTTCCATCTTCCTCCTCTATGGCAGGTTCCTGAATGACCTGCTTAGGCTTTGGATTGTTGTTACAGGCGGAAAAGATGGACAGTAGAATTGCGAATAAAATAATTTTGGAAGAGCTCATTTTGATTAATTAACAGGGTTTCCATTAATAGACGCAATCTAGCAATAAATCTGGCGGTTGATTTTTAGAATTGATGTAAATTAGCTGTGTCACTGGGATATGGCGAAAACAGCCAGGCAAATCAAACCAGCAAGCTAGCCGGGGTTTTAACGGGCGAATGTGTTGCAAATAGCTGATAATGAGATTTTAATCACCTGGTTGGGTTGGCGCTGTTTCTGTAATCATTGACCAGGTTGGAAACAATCGAAATGGTGATGAAAAGCGGAATGATGGTGGCTATGCCATATAGTCTTAATGTAGCAAGAAGGATCACCGTGCCGGTTACAAACAGAAATT
Source organism: uncultured Tangfeifania sp. (assembly GCA_964630075.1). Lineage (GTDB taxonomy): Bacteria > Bacteroidota > Bacteroidia > Bacteroidales > Prolixibacteraceae > CAINVV01. The sequence continues at coordinate 1,940 of CAZVTL010000138.1, read as the reverse complement.
GAATCTTGTTTGATTTCCAGGAGAGGTTTTTGAATTTCAATGAGAACATGGGGATCTCGGCAACCAGCAGCCAGGAGAAAAGCAGGGTAATCCCCAGTAAAACCGGAGTTCCCAACAAAATGTTGTCGAAAATGGGCTGTGTGCCATGTTCTTTTATCAGCGCCAGGGAGGCAATAAAGAGTGCGTTGGCGGGAGTTGGCAATCCAATGAAAGAGCTGGTTTGGCGTTCGTCCACATTGAATTTGGCCAGCCTCAGGGCTGAAAAAATGGGTATTAGGGATGCTGAGCCCAAAATCAACAATTCTGACCATGAACTATTTGATAAAAAACCGGGTGCGGCACTATTCAGTACCAGCGAATTTTCCAATAGCTTAAACATCAGCAGGCCGGGAGCTAATCCAAAAGATATCACATCGGCAAGGGAATCCAACTCTTTCCCTATGGGAGAATAAGCTTTCAGCAACCTTGCACTCATCCCATCCAGAAAGTCAAAGACCATGGCCAATACAATCAGAAACACCGCAGCAGTCAATGCACCATTCAATATGAATACCACCGCTACACTGCCACAGAGGACATTCAGCGAAGTAATAAAATTGGGTACATGTTTTCTGATCATCTTGCCTTGTTTTAAGTCTGTTAAAATTATGACACAGAGTATAATGTCGATTAATTGATAACAAAAGGTCAATAATTATTACGACCTCATGCTTTCGATCGAAACAACCAGGTATGTTTTCAGGATTCAGGCGATTAAGCTTATTTTCCAGGAACCCGAAAAATATGGATTTTCGTTAAAAAAGGAAGATTTATACCCGCCTGTCCCCACAAAAACGGTAACGGTTAAATCGCCCATCTCAAACCTGGTAGATTACGCCATAGGTCAGGGGATTACCTACAAAACCCTCAAATATTTCAATCCATGGCTCCGCGAAAACGCCTTGCCCAATTCTTCGGGAAAGTTGTACGAAATAAAAATTCCTGTAGATGCCTCTCTGAGCTATTAAAAACTTATCGAACAGGAAAAATCATTACAAAATTAATAAGGCGGAAAAAGAAGTTTTGATTTATGATTCAGGATTTGTGATTTGATTTTTGGGTTTTGATTTTTGGGTTTTGTGATTTGTTTTTTTAATCAAGATAATTTACAGCGAAATCTTCAAAAACAAACTGGGTGTAAAGGGCATGGCTTCTTCCTGTATATTTACCGAATTGAGCAGCGTTAAGGGAATCCGCGTAAAATTGGAATACTTGATATTTTCGGTGTCGAGCACGTTTAAGATTGAAATGCCTGCCTCGGTCGGTATTTTTTTTATCTTAAATTTATAAATTGCAGAGGCATCCAAACGGCTATACGGGTAGTTTTCGGGGATGTCGTTGCGCAAAGTAAACGGAGTTCCCGGGAAGCCAGACCCATAAACAAAGTTGGCCGAAAGATAAAACGGATGAAGGTCGAAAAGTGCAGCACATTTTATTTCGTGTTGCTGATCCTGCGGTGCGCGCCGGTAATCATCCTTCAGGAAATACGAAAACTTTTCCTCGGTTCGTCCCAGAGAATACGAAATCCAGAATGAGTTGCCGGCAACATCTTTTTGTACATAAAAATCAACACCATAGCTTTGGTTGTTTCCTTCGTAGATGTCTTTTTCCTTTTTCCAGAAACGGTTAACATAACGGGTAATTCCTTTGGTGGTTTTATAATAACCTTCGACATTAAACGTAAAACCGTTGCGGTGGTACGAACTTCCAAAAACAAAGTGTGAAGCCCGCAATACAGGCACTTCCGCATTGTCGCAGGTGGTCCAGAGGTAGCGAAAATTCCCGTTTTCATCAACAACTGTGCTTTTGGATATAAACTGATTATACATGCCCCAGGCGGTGTTGATTTTCCAGAAATCGTCAATAAAAAAAGTAGCCGAAAGCCGGGGCTCGACAAAAAC
>CAZVTL010000137.1:6358-10394 GCA_964630075.1 uncultured Tangfeifania sp. | reverse complement strand
TTGACAAAACGCGCCTGCTGGATGTTTTGAAAGACAAGGCAGAAGCACTTTACCTCCTTTCACAGGTGGAAGAAAAAAAGGAAAATAGAAAAGCCTATCAGGCCAGGCTAAAACTCTCATTGGCCACCTATGACCTCTCTATCAAGACCATACAACTTATCAGAAACAGTTACCAGAACCAGGAAAGCAGGCTATTTCTGGCAGAAAATGAACATGCAGTATATCCAAAAGCCTTGGAAACAGCAGTACGATTGTACGAATTAACCGGTGAACGCCAATATTTTGAGAAGAGTTTTGAAATTTCAGAACGCAGCAGATCCGCCAATTTCCAGGCCATGCTCAGAGAATTGAGGGCAAAGAAGAGCTCGGGTCTACCTGATTCCCTGTTGCAGAAAGAGACAGCATTAAAGGGTGAAATTGCCGCCTATGAGAATTTTATTTTCAACGAAAAGAGTGCTTCCAAACCTGATCAGACAAAGATCAATCAATGGAAAGACAAAGTTTTTGTCCTCACCCAAAGTTACCAGCAAATGATCCGCTTCATAGAAAACAATTACGCTAGCTACTACCAGTACAAATATGCAGACCCCGTAGTTCCCCTGCAAAAAATACAGCAATCCCTTAACAGGAGAGATGCCTTCATCGAATATTTCATCAACGAAGGAGAAGCAGGGAATAGCGGCGAGATATACATCTTTGTCATCACAGACAATGAATACAAAATCCTGAGAAAACCACTTATCCGAGAATTCAATGCTGTCATCGATCAATTCCTGAAATTCATCAGGAATAGCCAGGTTCTTGGCACACGCAAAGCCGATTACATTCAGTTCACCAACAACGCCTCCGATTTGTACAAACTCTTGATAGAGCCAGTTGTTCCTGCAATGCAAGACTACCGGCTGGTGATTGCTCCCGACGGCATCCTCTCGTATCTTCCTTTTGATGCACTGCTGGCTTCACCTGCCGATGTCAGTAAAATGGATTTTGGAAAGCTGGATTATCTGCTCCATCACCATGCCATTTCCTATACCTACTCTGCCACACTACTCTATTATTACTTCCAGACCAACACCAGTTACAGCAGTAAAATTGCAGCTTTTGCACCAGATTATTCGGATAGGCCTGTCTTACCCGGATCTACAAACGAACGTTTTCTGCCTTTGCCTGGTGCAGAGACCGAGGTAAAAGCTGTTACAAAAATCATTTCTGGAGATCAATTTCTAAAATCTGACGCGACAAAGCAGACCTTTCTCCAAAACGCAGGGAAATATGATATTCTTCACCTTGCGATGCATACGATGTTAAATGACACGCTGCCACTCTATTCCAAAATGGTTTTCTCGGAGGATGACAGCCAAAAAGATGCCAGGGCTCTTAACACTTATGAGATTTACAACCTGCAACTTCACGCCGATATGGTGGTACTGAGCGGATGCAATACAGGTTCAGGAAAGCTTCAAAAGGGTGAAGGAGTGATGAGTTTGGCAAGGGGATTCCTGTTTGCAGGTTGCCCTGCCATCATCATGACCCTGTGGAATGTGGAAGACATTTCTAGTTCATCCATCATGGTTGAGTTTTACAAGAATCTGAAAAATGGGTATTCCAAAGATGAGGCCCTTCGAAGAGCCAAGATCGCCTACATTTCAAAGGCAGATCCATTGAAGGCACATCCACACTTTTGGCTTGGGTATGTTTCAATTGGAAGGCAGACCCCCCTGTTCAAAACAAAAGCAGGTTATTTTGTCAGCTTGATTATTTTTGTATTTTTAGCAATCGTTTTGGAGAAATGGTATTTCAAGCGAAAAAAGAGAATTAGCCAACTAAAATGATCAATTACAGCAACGAGGAGCTTCTAAATGGGATATTGCGCAACGACAACGTAATACTTCAGCATATTTACAAGAACTTCTACTACAAAGTAAACCTGTACATTAAAAAAAACAGTGGGAACGATGAAGATGCCAATGATGTATTCCAGGAAGCCATCATTGTTGTTTACCGAAAACTCAAGGCTAACGATCTGATAATAGACTGTTCTTTCGAAACTTACCTTTATTCTGTATGTAAATTCCTTTGGTACAAACAACTTACCCGTCAAAAATCCGAAAAAGAGATGATCATCGATTCAACACCAATAGAGGCAGAATTCGATCACGATTTCACTGAATTGGTAGAGAGAAATGAGCGGTTTAAACTGTACCAAAAGCACTTTCAACTGCTGGGAAGTGATTGTCAGAAATTGTTGCAACTTTTTTTCGACAAGGTCCCATTGAAACAAATTGCCCAGATTATGGGATTCAGTGGAGAGAAATATGTAAAAAAGCGGAAATATAAGTGCAAAGAGTATCTGGTTACAAGTATCAAACAAGACGTCAGTTTTAGGAAACTAGGGCCGTAATGCTCCTTTCCCCAAAGTCTTACTCATTCTTCTCCTGGCAGATGGATCCCCTTCTTCAAGATAACAGTTTGCTTGTGGGTACCCGCAAATAGTTCAAAACTCCTGAAACTGCAAGGCAATGCACCATTGTACAATTGAATTTTCCGGGAAGGTTTCAGTCCGATATTCTTAAAACCCTCTTCTGAACTGGAGATAATCCATGCAGTATATCCCGCATATTTTTGTTTCAATACATCTCCAACAAGCTTGTACAAATTGGCAATCGATTTTGTGATCAGACGTTCTCCATATGGGGGATTGGTTACAACGATTCCTTTTTCAAAAGGAGGAACCAGCTCCATGAAATCTTTTGTATCTACTTCAATGAATTTCGACAATCCTGCATTTTTGATATTTAACCGTGCCATGTTGCAACTCTGAGCAGAGATATCTGAACCAACAATCCTTACTGAGCTATCCCTTTCATACTCTCCATTGTAAATATCAGAAAAAAGTTGCTCATCAAAATCAATCCATCGCTCAAAGCCAAAAGACTTGCGGTAAATGCCTGCCGGAATCCCTTTCGCAATCATCGCAGCCTCGATCAACAAGGTGCCTGAGCCACACATTGGATCCAGAAAATCGGATTCACCCTGCCATCCCGCCAGCAAGATCATGCCAGCAGCCAACACTTCATTGACTGGTGCTTCACCTTGCCCAACTCTGTATCCCCTCTTGTGCAGTGATTCACCGGAACTGTCGAGCGAGATTTCACAATAATCGCCCATCAGGTAAACATGAATCCGGATATCCGGATCTTCCGGGTGGACGGATGGTCTTTTCCCCGATGTCTCCCGAAAGTAATCAGCAATCGCATCCTTTACTTTAAGGGAAACATACATTGAATTCGCGAAGAGCTCTGATTGCATGGTACTGTCGATCGAGAAACTGGTACCAACCGTCATATACTCAGACCATGGAATCTTTTTTGCCTGATTGTAAAGATCCTCATTGCGGTTTACCTTGAACTGTGCAATGGGCATCAAGACTTTCAATGCGGTGCGCAGCAAAAAATTGGCCTTGTACAACATATTCTTGTCTCCGTAAAAGGAGACAGCCCTGCGCTCCGGAGTCACGGATTCAGCACCCAAAGCCATGAGTTCATTGGCCAGCACAGGCTCCAGGCCTGCAAACGTTTTGACGACAATTTTAAATTTTTTCACTGGAAAAGGTTCATGATAAATAGCGGCAAAGTATTAATTTCTTCTGTCCTTTCTGCACAATTACCAGGACAAGGTCAAATTCCGGCCCCAAAAATAAATTCCGAAGTCTTAGCCTTGAACTGAACAATCTTTGAATAGGGTGGTAAATCATTGGTTATCCAAATATTACCACCAATTACCGAATCATGGCCAATCGTAATGCGTCCCAGTATGGAGGCATTCGAATAGACAATTACATTGTCTTCAACAATGGGATGTCGGGGAATCCCTTTTACCGGATTTCCGGATTCATCCAGGGAAAAACTCTTGGCTCCCAAAGTAACTCCTTGATACAATTTGACATTTGAACCAATGATGGTTGTGGATCCAATAACGATACCAGTACCATGATCGATGGCAAAATAGGGTCCTATGGTCGCTTCAGGATGTATAT
>CAZVTL010000137.1:0-6348 GCA_964630075.1 uncultured Tangfeifania sp. | reverse complement strand
ATATCAATGCCGGTCTCCGAATGAGCCATCTCTGAAATAATCCGCGGAATCAACGGAATTCCAAATCGGTATAGTGCATGCGCGATACGGTAACTGGAGATCGCCCGGATGGCAGGGTAACAAAAAATCACCTCACTGACACTGGTAGCTGCCGGATCTCCAAGGTAGGCAGCCTCAACATCGGTGATGAGGACATCCCTGAGCTCAGGCAGGGCTGAAATAAAATCAGCAGCACAGCCTTCTGCCTCCTGTTTCCTGCTCTCCAAATCCGGGTTGAACTCTTTGTCACAAACGAAACAGAGACCAGCGAGCAGTTGCTCAGACAACAGGTGGAATACTTCATCAACCAACACCCCCATATGGTAGTGGAAGGAGGTTGGATTAAAATTAATTTGCCCAAAATAGCCGGGAAAAATAATTTGCCTTACCTTGTCGACAAACAATTTCAATTTCTCTGTATTTGGCATTGGTTCACCTGCCCGCTGGGCATGGGTTACCTCCCCAACTGCTGAAACATCGGTCAGTTTCAGAACCGCATGTCCTATGGAGTCTCTAATTTTAAATTCCGTGTGCTCTTTCATCTCAAAACCTGATTAAACCTTTTCGCAGAGAAGTAACTATTTGTATTTCAATACATATCAATTGATTGCTTGCCAATAATTGAATTGCCCTTTGGTGTTTAGGCCTATTTATTACACCCTTTTGAAAGAACTTCCCAGCAATCAGCCAAACCCACCAAAGTTGGTTACAACTTATTAACGAGTTATCACATAAAAGGTTTAGCCAATCCGTGATCCTGGATCATCCTCAGGGCATTTTGTACCCTGGCTGCTCCAAAGCCATCCACCACTTCATACCTAAAACCATAATTCTCAATTTCCTGGCAGTATCTGTTAAACAATAACCCACGCATCTCACCGCCATTCTCCCTTACGGGATCGGCAATCCAGGGCAGATCCGTTTGACAGACAAGAAAAAGGTCAATATCAGATGCTGAAATGTAGGAATCTATCCAATCAGGCACCTTTCCAAAAACCACATCAAACCAGACCTTTGTAATGATTAACCAGGTATCCATCAATAAAATACGATCTCCGAAAATCTCCGACAACCTTCTCTCCTCTCCCACCTGATGCCTGGCGATTATTTCCAGATCCGTGTAATTGTAAGATCTGTTGCGGAGACCCTCGACATAAGTTCGTGCATATTCTGGTATTAACACTGCATTCAGAATCGGAACCAATGCCTCTGACAAAGCCGTTTTCCCCGTTGATTCAGGACCTGTAACCACGATCTTTCTTAAACTGCTTTTCTTCATACCGAAGTTTTTAACTCCTTTTTCCATTCGAAATAGCCATATATCGCCAGCACAGTATATACAAAAAATAATACAGTAGTTGGATAAAGCCCCTTCACCACAAACATTCCGATAGAAATTGCATCGACGACAACCCAAACCAGCCAGTGTTCCAACTTTTTTCTGGCCAGCATCCAGGTGGCCACAATGCTCAACGCTGTGGTGATGGCATCCAGAAAAGGAACCTGTGTATCCGTGTACCTTACCAGGATCCAGGCCAAAATAATGAATAAAACCAATGAAACAATGGCCAATTTCATCCACAAACCAAGACTTGTCCTGCTAACGGAAAGCGTCTGGCCCGCAACATTGTGGTAGTGCCAACTCCACCAGCCATACCCACTGATAAAAATATAATAGAGTTGGAGGGTCATGTCAGCATAAATCTTGGAGGTAAAAAATACCGCCAGGTAGAAAAGTGCATTCAACAAACCTACGGGCCATGTCAGGTAATGCTGCCTGATAGAAAAACCAAGGTAGAGAAACCCGGTTAATGTTCCGCAGACTTCAACATAGTGATCCAGCACCCATTGGGAGACACCCATCATATCTTGGTATCAAAATTTTAAAGTTCTACCGGTTAAGGTAGCGGGAATAGGTCCGGGGATCGGCAAACAGTTCGAGCGCTTTTTTAATTTCCAAATCATCTTCCATCATGATCATGAAATAACTAGCCGGGTCATATAGATCGCGGGCAATCAATGCCCTTATCTGCCGTTGAATTAAATCTTTCAGGATTTTGACACTTGCATCATTCCTCTTCACACCTGACTTTTCTCCCAATGTCATTAATTCATCCAGCATCGACTGATTCACCGCAAAATTGGATTTGAAACTTTGCAAATCTGGAAATTTGCTCAGCAGCTCTTTTCGGTGTTGGTCTATGTAACTCACCACATATGGAAAGAAAATATTCTTGCGGATCAAGGTATTGAAATATGCATAGTGAATGGAGGTATCAAGGGGGACAAAGATATCTGGCACAATGCCTCCTCCTCCATATACCTTTCTTTTGGTCACCAAAGTCTTTGTCATCAAAGAATCTGTACTGGGAATGCTATCCTTGTTGAATAGCTCCCCACTTTCATAGCGTTTGAGATAATCATTGCGGTAACTGTCCGGATTTTCCTTGTAGGGTTTCTGAATGTTTCTGCCAGCAGGTGTATAATAGTGGGCGGTGGTAAGTCGGATTATTGAACCATCGTTCAGATCAAATTGCTGCTGGACCAAGCCTTTCCCAAAGGTTCTCCTCCCAATGAGCACTCCCCGGTCCCAGTCCTGAATGGCACCAGAAACAATCTCCGAGGCAGAAGCACTTCCCTCATCTATTAATACAATCAGGTTTCCCTTCAGAAAATCACCCATGTTGGAAGATAGATAATCTTTCCGCGGGCTGTGGGTTCCCTCTGTATAGACAATTAACTTGTTGGCTTCCAAAAATTGATTTGCCAGCTCATAGGCGGCTCCAAGATATCCGCCGCCATTGCCTCTTAAATCTAGAATGAGATTTTTAATCCTGGACTCTTTCTCCAACCTTTTCATGGCTGACTGGTACTCATCGATGGTTGTGGCTGAAAATCTGTTGAGCTTCACGAAAGCAGTTTCCTTTCCAATCATGAATGCGGCATCAAGGCTGTATATCGGAATTTTATCCCTTACAATCGCAAATTCAAGGAGGGAGGATTCCCCTTTCCTGAGGATGGTAAGGTTGACGATTGTTCCCTTATTACCTCTCAGCAATTTGAACACATCAGGGGTTTTGAGACCAATGTTCGTAATATTCTTGGCATCAACTTTGATGATCCTATCACCAGCTCTTAATCCAACTTTTTCGGAGGGCCCTCCAGGAATAGTGGTCATAACGGCCAATGTATCCTGTATGACACTGAATGAGATGCCTATTCCCTCGAAATTTCCTTCCAGCGGTTGGTTCATCTCTTCCACTTCGTCCTTCGTGATGTATACTGAATGGGGATCAAGTCTGGCCAGAAGATCTACGATAGCGTTTTCAGTAATTTTATTCACATTGGCTGTATCAACATAGAAGGCATCAACCAATCTAAGCACCCTGCCAAATTTAATGGCCTGTCCCTGAATATCCTGAGCTTTGACTGAAATGGAAAGTGAGAGGAAAAAAAGGGTGATCAACGCACCCAGCGGGAAACCTGAATAATATTTTTTCACTTGACTAGCATATAATGATTTACGACCTTGGGTGAACATCAATGGGACACGCCTTGGCAGGCAAAGATAAGAAGTTATCCCAAATATCCCCATTTTGGCCACAAACCACTCCTGAGGCCATTGGAATTCAAATGTAAACGGGCCACTAAACCAAGGTGATTTAACGGCCCGTTTCAAAATTCTATCTGTTGCCTACAATGCCAATTTTCCTTTGACTGCCACTTTGTATTCATCCAACAAAGTTGTGAATAACTCCTTAACGGAGACAATTTTATCCGTTTTCCAAACATTGCTCCCGGCAAATGCATATCCATTTCTGAAGTTGCCTCTCAATGCAGATGCGAGTGATGCCATGATGCAGTAAGGTGCCGTGGCAATATCACAAGTCTTTACACAATTAACCGGACATACTGCCGGACGTCTTTTCCCACTGTCCACATCATCCAGAAAAGTGCAACTGATCGCGCGGCCAGGCATACCTACAGGGCTCTTAATGATTCGCACATCTTCTTCTTTGGCCGCTATGTAGGCCTGCTTGAACCCATCTGAAGCATCGCATTCGGTGGTGGTAACAAAGCGGGTCCCCATCTGGACGCCTGCTGCCCCTTTTGCTAAAATTTTGGCGATATCCTCGCCATTGTATATTCCACCAGCCGCAATAACTGGTATTTCCTTCCCATACTTCGCACCAAAATCATTGGCGACGGTAACAACCTCTTCAATGATCTTCTCCAATGAAAAATTTTCATCAAAAATCTGATCAACCTTGAATCCAAGGTGACCGCCTGCTTTGGGACCTTCCACCACTATTGCATCCGGCAAATAGTTATAATTGGCATACCATTTGTTGCAAATCAAAGCAGCTGCACGGGCAGAAGAGACGATCGGAACCAATTTTGTTTCAGAATCCGGTGTCAGGAATTTCGGAAGATCCAGTGGCAGTCCGGCTCCCGAGAAGATGATGTTGACCTTCTCCTTCACAGATGTGGCTACGAGATCGGCATAATTGGAAAGTGCCACCATGATGTTAACGCCAATAACTCCTTTGGATTTTTCACGAGTCTTCCGTATTTCAGTAGTCAACCCATGGATGCAATTTTTTAGGTAATCGGACGAAAAATCCTTGTAAAGAAATCCAATCCCTGCAGGTGAAATTACACCTACTCCACCTTCATTGGCCACCGCGGATGCCAATCCTGACAAGGAGACACCCACTCCCATACCTCCCTGAATAATAGGAAGTTGAATTTTAAGTCCACCGATGTTTAGTACCTTCATCTTCATTGCTGTTAATTTCTAGAAATACGGCACAATGGTAGGTATACTATTCCTCCATTCCAAGAAAATGGGATATGCGGTCAAGAAATGGTTGAAAACAGTGGTTTTTGGGACGAAATGCAACTTTTGTGGGACGAATTTCGATTTTCCTACGAATGAAATTCAAGAGAGCTCAGCTTTTGTTTGAAAAGAGATACCCAATTTCGGGAAACTGGGATCGAAAAATCAAGTCTATCCAGTTCAAGTTGATAACCACTCGGTAAACGCTTGAGCCTTGTTACTTTGTTAATATTGACCATCCAGCAACGATGGCATTTCAGCATTACATCAGAAGTTTCGAGTGCCTTTTCTACATTGGTAAATGATTGCCTGAACAGTCTTTTCCTGACAGCCTGCTTCCGGTCAACCCAGTAAATCTCAACATAATTCCCTGAAGAGTGAATTAGCAGCACCCGTTCCACCTCTTCGGCAAAGGCTTGTTTCTTGTTCTCTGCGACCAGATGCACCGACTCCTGGTCGCCAGGATTCTGAAATGCATTCATCTCCTCTTTCAGCCAGCTCTTTCCGGAATCTATCATGTCGACAACCTTCATCTTCATTGCGCGATTGTAGCTAATGAGGTTAAAGAGTATCAGTGGAAGCAGCGACAGAGCACCTGTCCTGAAAAAAGGCAGATCTGTATATGCGGCCATTTTTGCCAGCCATGCTAGCAAGGTAAAAAAGAAAAAGAGATTAAGAAACATCCAGAAATTCCATATCAACTCCTTTTTAATGGTCCATCTGGAAGGGTCAAAAAGCTTTGGAAAGATACCTGGAAGAATCAATGTATTGAGAAACAAGGTAACGGCAGTCAAAAAACCTGCCCCCAATACAAAATACCCATCCTTTTCGGATTTTAAAAAATTTATTCCCAAAGGTTGGATGTAAAGTACGATAAGAATGAAGCCCATACTAACCAACAATATCGTCCGCGCGTTGTGCTTAAAATTGTTGTTGAACTGATAGGGTTGATTTAAATTCTCAAACATTGCCTTTTTTCAGAGTATGAACTAATTAACAACTAATTACACCAGAACTTTCCTGCCATCCCTGCAAAAGCATTTTGCATTTGTTAAGAAAGAAACTGATAGGCTGAAATACAATTAACTTGCATTTGAATACTGCCAATAAACAGAATGCATTTGAACTGATTGAATATTCCAAGATAAAAGAACTGCTTTTCATCTCAAAATATGCTTAGATCAGAGTTTTAACGAAGAAAGTATGGTAATTTACCAGAAATTGGGCACTTTGCAAAGCACCACGTACTAACTTCATAAAAAAGCCTAACTTGTATACTCAATAAGTACAAACAGGTTAAGATATTTCTAATTAAAATACCCCTCCTTTTTTGACAAAAGTACACCAAAGTCAAAAAAATGCAAAAGCCCCGAAGAAGACTCCGGGGCTTTGCGGTCTGGACGGGACTCGAACCCGCGACCCCCTGCGTGACAGGCAGGTATTCTAACCAACTGAACTACCAAACCAAA
>CAZVTL010000136.1:0-10432 GCA_964630075.1 uncultured Tangfeifania sp. | reverse complement strand
AAACTATCCTGCCATGAGATGGATGAAATTGTTTTTAATTGGATCCGGATTATTGCTGTCAGTGGTGATCCTTCTATTTTCCTCTCTTTATGGATATTTTGTTTACCGCAACAACCAATCTTTCGGTCGGCTGGCAACATCCTTTGAACCTGGCAAGTTGGGCCAGCATGTTGTGCCTTTCATCGGAACCGGTGGTCTTTACTGGGTATGTGCCAACAATTTCCCAGGTGCTTCCATGCCTTTTGGCGTGGTACGGTTGAGTCCCGATACCAAATCATCCGTTTTCGGAAAAGAGGCGCTCAATACTTCGGGGTACTATTTCCCGGATAACCGGATCATGGGGTTCAGTCATACAAGGTTGAGTGGCACGGGTGCCACGGATGGGGGACACTTCAGGGTCCTCCCGATGCGTGGTGAGACAGGATGGGAAAGATACAGGAAGGGGAAGTATGCCTCATTCAGGCATGCCGATGAACGCGCCTTTCCTGGCTATTATGCTGTGAAACTGGACGATCCTGAGGTTTTGGCCGAGTTGACTGCCACCCCCCGAACAGGAATTCACCGTTATAGTTTTTCGGGTAAGGGAGCGCCACAGCTTTTGCTGGATGTTTGCAGTGCATTGGGGGGCAAGCGGGCGGAAGGGGGAAGTGTTAACCTGTATCCTCAGCAAAATGAAATAGTGGGGGAAGTCAAAACTTTCGGAACATTTGCAGGACGTTCCGGTGGAATAAAAGTATACTTTTTTGCCAGGTTGAATCTTCCCTGGTCAAAGGCAGTGATCAGGAATGGCAGGGTTGAATCTCCTGATTCACTGAAAGGCATAGGTTCGCAACTGACTGTTGATTTCAGCTTTGCTAATGTCACACAAAAGCTGGAATTAAGGTTGGGGATCTCGCATGTAAGCATTGACAATGCAAGGATAAACCTTGAGACGGAGACCACAGGACACAATTTTGAAGAATTGGTTGAGATGGCCAAAAATGGTTGGGAAGAGAAGCTCTCCTTGATTGAACCAGTGTTTGAGAACGAAAAGCAGAAGATTATTTTTTATACCTCCCTCTACAGATCCTTCCAGATGCCTACCCTCTTCCAGGATGTAAATGGAGCGTATACCGGATTTGATAAAAAAGTCCACAGAGTTACTGATTTCAATTACTATACCGATCTATCCCTTTGGGATACCTTCAGAACGCTCCACTCCCTTTACATGTTGATTGCCCCGAAAGAGCAACGCGATATGCTGGTTTCATTGGTTCAAATGAAGGAGCAGGGGGGCTACATCCCCCGGTGGCCATCAGGAACCGGTTATACTGGTTCGATGCTTGGATCTCCTGCAGATATGGTTATTTCTGAATCCTACCAAAAAGGTATCCGCGATTTTGATGTGAAAAGTGCTTATGAGGGGATGAAATTTCTGGCCTTGCATCCTACACCAAAAGGAGCAAAGTATGGAGGTAAGAGTGGAATACAGGAGTACAACAAATATGGCTATTGTCCTACTGATCTGATGGATAGGGCTGTTTCCAGAACACTTGAATATGCCTGGGCCGACCATGCCCTTGCCATTCTTGCCGACTCCCTTGGGTACAAGGAGGATGCCAGGTTATTTTATGAACATGCAGGTAATTATAAAAACCTTTGGAATCCTGTGACCCGCTATTTTCAGCCGCGAGATTCAAAGGGGGTATTTACGGAAGCTTTTAAACCACTGCTCCTTTCCTATTTTGACACCAACGGTAAGTATACAAAAGACTATGTCGAGGGTAGTGCTTTGCAATGGCGGTTTGCTGTACCCTATGATCCGGCAGGATTAATTTCACTTTTTGGTGGCAATGAACCATTTGTAAAGGAGCTCAGCGATTTCTTCGAAAAGTCAGACCCAACCATGAGCAGGTGGAATCCAGGCAGCTACTACTGGCATGGCAACGAGCCTGATATTCACTCCGTATTTCTCTTTAATGAGGCTGGAAGACCGGATCTTACTCAAAAGTGGTTGCGATGGATCATTGAAAACAAGTACAAGGTAAACCCGGAAGGTTTGGATGGGAATGATGATGGGGCAACGCTCTCTTCATGGTATCTGTTTGCCGCATTGGGATTCTACCCCATTGCCGGAACAGTTGAATATCAAATTGGTGCTCCATTGTTCAGAAGATCGATCATCCACATGGTTGACAAGACTCTAACGATAGAAACCATTAACTTCTCCCCTGACAACAAATATGTTTCCAGGGTATGGTTCAATGAAAAATTACTGAGCAAAAAACGGATTAGCCATGTTGAAATCGCAAAAGGTGGTGTGTTGAAGTTCGAAATGAGCCAATTGCCGGTAAGAATCAGTCGATAGTCCTTAGCAATCTGCTCATTGCACAAATGTTACAAAAAGGCTGCTGTCAACGTATGAACATACATTTGCTACCATTTTTACAATCATGGTATTGAAGAATTGCCATGACCTTCATTGTGACATTGTTGTTTCAGTAACCAGATAGATGGTGCAGGATGATTTTTTAATTTTATGATGATATATTAACCTATTCTTATGATATATTGCGTAAATCCAGTTTGATAGAAATTTTTTGCGCAAAATATCATCTATTAAGGATTTTTAACTAATATTGTTGAGTCTTAATCCAAATTAGTAACTTTAGTTCGGTATTCGTGCCAAAATAATTGCATTGTTACCCCTTTTTGAATGTGAAGATTGCTGTTTTTATTGCTGCTATACTACAGATTTACTATTGTCTTTAACAACAAGCCTCTATCCGGTAGGATAAAATTTATGAAGATTTTGATTAAAAAAGCTTAATTCCTGTTATTAATTTAAATGTTCTCTCTATGAAAAAACAATTCAAATTAGCCAGCATGCTTTTTTTCGGGTTGATTCTAGTAATTGCCTGTGAAAAAGATACACCTGCGCCTACTGCATCCTTTACGGCTGCAGTAAATGACGGTGTAGTAACTTTTACTGCGGTAGTAACCAACGAAAGCAAGTATGAGTGGGATTTTGGGGATGGAAGTTATATCAACACCTTTCCTTCTCCTGTTCACACATACATTCAGGCTTCAACGCCCAAGGATATTACAGTAAAACTGACCATCAAAGGTCCGGGTGGAGAGGTTACCACCTCCAACAAGATAACCATTCCTGCTAAAACAAAAATGCAGTATTTGACTGGTGGTACGCCTGCTGCTCCAAAATCAAGGAAATGGCGAATTGCTTCCGGAGCACCAACATTCAATATCAACGTGGCAACTGCTAATTTTCAGCCAAATTACAAGACCTATCCAGGCGGTATACTTTCAGCTGTAGGTTTGGCTCCTGTTTATGGAGATACATTTGAATTTAAGAGTGACGGAACCCTGAAAATAAACCCAATTGGTGGCGGAATCTTTGCCGGTTATGTCTATTGTGCCTTGAATGGTGTGCCAAATATTGGCAATGCAGGCGGGTCAGGTTTAAGTTATATTAAACCATTTACAGCACCTGCAAGTGCAACTTTCACCATCAATGAAAGCAAGAATTTCACCATTAATACTGCTCCTGACGGTAAAAACGCTGCTCCTGTGACCTATAGCAATGTAATGACCTTGAGTTTCTCCGGTGGTGGTTTTCTGGGAATTAAGGATTTCACCAGTGAATGTATTATTCAATCCCTGACGGACACACAGATGATTGCCAATCTTTTTGTATCTGCCATTGCTCCTCCGGGACCTGCAGGTACACCAAATCTGGTGCTAAATGTCTATTTCGAGGTAGCTCCTTAAGCTGTTCACAGGATTTAATTGTGCCGTCTAGTAGTATGGCACCAAAAGAATAAAATAGAAACAAGAATTATCTATAATTACAACAAACAAAAATTATTTATGATGAAGAGAAAAATGCTTAAAGCAATGTTTTTGTGCATCTTAATGGTTGTATCAACCGGTTTGTTTGCGCAAAATATTGTCACAGGTAGCGTCAAGGATGATACCGGGCAAACATTGCCAGGTGTCAGTGTAGTCGTGAAAGGTACTTCAACTGGAACAGTGACTGACATTGACGGCAAATATTCATTGACAGCTCCTGCCAATGGTACCTTGGTCTTTTCTTTTGTTGGCATGCAAACAAAGGAAGTACCTGTCTCAGGACAGCGGACTGTAAATGTATCGCTCGCTGCAAGTACCATAGGTGTGGATGAGGTAGTAGTAACTGCCCTGGGTATTTCCAGGGAGAAGAAATCACTGGCCTATTCGGTTTCAGAGGTGAAATCCAATGAATTGGCCAGGGGCGGAAATACAAATATTGTCAAATCACTGGATGGCCGGGTAAGTGGGGTAAATTTTACCTCAGCGAGCACAGATCCTGCCGGTTCAGTATTTGTAACTATCCGTGGAGCCACAAGCTTAAATATTCAGTCATCCACGGCTTCCAGCCAGCCTTTGTACGTTGTAGATGGTATCCCCATGGGAGTAGCAGGTATTGATAACCGGAACGGTGCAGACTTTGGAAACCTTTTATCTCAAATGAATCCCGATGATATCGAAAGTATATCCATTTTGAAAGGCGCAAGCGCGGGAGTTCTGTACGGATCAGCCGCAGGAAACGGAGTGATCATGATTACGACCAAAACTGGTAAAGGAGGCAAAAAAGGAATTGGTGTCTCTGTAAATACTTCAATGTTTTGGGATGTTCCATACAATTTCTTCAGAACACAAACGGAGTATGGTATTGGCGTCAGGTCTTCCTCTGTGCTCCCAGGACAAGGATATGATTGGGGCGGAAAATTTTCTGATTTTGTGAATTACCCGATCGACCAGTACAATACCTTGACACAACGGATCGAAACAAGGCCATTTGCGGCAGCCGATGAAATTCGTTTGAAGGAGTTTATGCAGACGGGTTCGACTAAAAATTTCAATGCCAGTGTTGCAGGAAATTACAAGGATGGATCATTCCGTTTTGGTGTCGGAAAAATGGTCAATATCGGAGTAATGCCCAACAACCGTACCGATCGTATCAACGCAAACTTCAGTGCGGAGTACAACGTTACCAAAAAATTGAAAATTTCGGTCAACGGCAATTACATGGGTCAATACAGTCCGAACAAAACTTCTGCCAACAGCGATGTAATTGAGGAATTGACCATGGAATTTCTGGCACATTTGCAGCCAATAAAAGAGATGCAGCAAGTCTGGAAGACCGGATTTGAAGGAATTCTTCAAAATTCACCCTATTACAAGCCTAACGGTACGCCATACGCGGACAATCCATATATGTATGTCTATTCGGAAATCAATACCTACCGGAAAGATAACTTTTTCGGTAAAGCCCAGTTAGATTTGGAACTTTCAAAGGATTTGAAATTGATGGCACGTTCAGGTATTGATTACAATGGCGACAATTATGAATACAAACGTGCAAAGGATTTTGCCGCAACCGATAAAAGAGATGGCAAATATTCAGTTCAGACAGGAAATGGATTAATTGTTCAGAACGATTTAATGTTGTTCTGGAACAAGAATTTCGGGAAATTCTCAACAAATGCTTCCTTGGGTTACAACTATTCATTCAGCAATTCCTACAACTATTCAGCCAACGCTGAAAAATTGGTAAGAGCAAATGATTATTCCTTGAGTAATGCTGTGGCCGGCACAATGACAGCCAACAACAGCTGGGGTATCGGCAAATCGCAGAGTGCCTATGCAACGGGTCAGGTCGGTTTTGCAGACCAGATTTACCTTGATCTGTCAGGAAGATCCGACTGGAGTGGTATTCTGGAAGAAGATAAGAACCACCACTTCTACCCATCTGCTTCTTTGAGCTGGTTAGCTTCCAAGACATTCAAATTGCCCGAATCCATCAATCTTTTGAAAATCAGGGCTGGCATTGCTCAGGTCGGCCACGGAATTGGCAAGCCAAGAAGTAACAACACTTTCAGCTTTAGCCCGCTTGATTTCGGAAGTACAAAGATTGTAAATATCGGTGGCAACCTGGTAGATCCTAATATTCAGGCTGAGGTAACAACCTCCTATGAAGGCGGTTTTGATATTGCTTTGCTGGATCGTCGCGTATCGGCTGAATTCACTATTTACAAAAAGATCCATGACAACCAGCAAGGAAGCATTCCAACTTCCCCTGGTGTCGGATATGGAGGTATGTTGACCAATGTAGGTACTGTTGAGGCACAAGGCTATGAATTCTCACTCAATTTTAATCCTGTCCGTACACAAGACTGGAATTGGGATTTGGGTGTAAATTTCAGTCAGGTTGAGTCTACAATAACACAACTTTCGAAAGAGTATGTTCCCAACGGATATACCTTCTATGGTAACGGGCCTAATCTTAGTATCAGGCTGGCCGAAGGGGAAAAGATCGGAACCATGTGGGCATCCAGGACTTTTCAAAGAATGCCCGCAACGAGCAAATATGCAGGAATGCTGATTATTTCCGATAGCGGTACTGACTGGAAATATTCATCCAATGAAATTGACAGACAATCAATAGGAAACTATAATCCTAAATTCATTTTGGGAGCGAATACTTCTGTTAAATGGAAAAATTTCAGGTTAGGAATGGTAGGAAGTTTCCGTGTTGGAGGACAATATGTTTCAGATATCGAACGAAGGGCAGTGACCAACGGGCACTCATTGCGTACCATTGGTGATAAAGTGAACGGGCCCAATGATTATGAATCAGGAGGGCGTGATGCTGCATCAGGTGGCTATCCTTGGCCGAACGCTGCTGACATGAAATACAAAATCATGGCGGATCTTGTTCAGACTTATTCAATGTATGGAACCAATGTCAAGACAAATGATGCTACTTATATGAAGGGCGTTTGGCTGAAACCGGGAGGTAATCCCAACAACGATGCTGATTATATTGTAAATGGCGCAGATCCGCTTGCTACTTTCTGGGGCTTGCCCGGATTGTTGTTGGGTCAGGAATTTTGGGCATTTCCGCAATCCTTGCTTCGGGACGCGACCAATTTTAAATTGAAGGAGATAACATTGGATTATACCATTCCCAATCGAATTACCAAAAAGTGGAATATTGATAATGTTGTGATAGGTTTCGTCGGACGAAACATCTATCAATGGAACAAAGACGATGCCAACTGTGATCCCGAATCTGCTTTCTCCGGAATTGGTTCAAACCAGGGTATTGTCGGTAAAGCAATGCCTTCAATCGGATCCTACGGATTCAAATTATCATTCGATTTTTAATTCATAAACTATCGCAATTATGAAAAATCAGATATTATTTTCACTTCTTATCCTTTTCCTTTTCTCCTCATGCTCAAAGCAAATGTTGAGGGAAGATGAGATTTTACGAAAACGAGATGTACTGGAATCTGCTGAACCCAATCTGTTATTGTCCTCGGTTATTCAGAAATCTTCCTATACTTATTACGGCCTTAGCGGTGTGAGCACTACCTCACTTGCTGCTACCATGCAGTATATACAGGGGAACAGAAGTGCCGGCGACAACATCTACCAGGGATTTGAAAAACCCAAAGGTGAATTGTATTCTCTAACTGCCCAAATCAAGTTGGTCCAGGCTGCCATTGACATCGTACATGAAAAAAAATTGAAGAATTATGAAGGCATCTTCACAATTTTTAAAGCTTTGTTATGGTCAGTTGCAACCGATATATATGGTGACATTTATTACACCGAGGGGTTGCACGGACAGGATGGTATTCTGTTCCCAAAATTCGATGAGCAGAAGAGTATTTATCCGGCATTGATTCAAGACCTTAAAAATGCTTCTCAGTTGCTGTCAGAAGGTGTAGATCCGATCGACAAAACATATGACCTTTTCTATGCCGGTGATAAAGCCAAATGGATCAAGTTTGCCAATTCACTCAGGTTGAGGTTGCTTATGAGGGTATCTGCCAAGTTGAGTACTGCTCCGGCTGATATTGCTGCTGTAGCTGCTTTACCTCTGATGACAGATACGCCTGACAATGCTTCCATTAATTATCAGGGTGGCGACAGAACTTATTCCTGGCCAATGGGTGCTTTGTACATGGGTTATACAGATAATTTTCTGCTTAATCGTCCATCCAAGACTTTGGTAGACTCTTTGAAAGCTCTAAATGATGAAAGACTGAAAGTTTGGGTTGCCCCCATCGAAAAACCCTGGACCAATGTAAAAGCAGACAACGGGAAAAAAGAGGTCATTTCACAAAAGGGGTATAATTATGATGTTACCTGGGAATATATGGACAAAAGTAATGCCCAGATTAACAATGTTTACAAGTTAATTCAGGATTCCCTGACCTACCATTCCGGTTATCCTGCAGGAAGCTTTATTGATGTTTTAGCTGCAAATGGAAGTTATGTCTTTCCCGATACGAAATGGAACTACAAAATATCTATTTTCTCAAAACTCCTGAATGAAAATGCCAATCCACTGTTGAAGGCATGTGTATTGCAGGCCGATGAAGTTTATTTTCTATTGGCTGAAGCTGCAGTGAGAGGCTATATCTCCGGTAATCCGGAAGACATGTACAAAAAGGGGGTCGAAATGTCCTTGAAGAGATGGGGTGAACCTTTGCCTTCCACCTATTTTAACAATGCCAAGGCTAAATTCCCGGCAACGGGTACCAATGCCCAGAAGCTTGCCAAAATAGGCCTGCAGAAATGGCTTGGACTTTTCATGATGAGTGCTGAATCTTACGCCGATTACAGAAGGACAAGGGTGCCTTTCATTGAAAAAAATGCCTATCTGACCACAGGAGGAACCGGAGGGTATCAGTTTCCTTTGCGTTTTAGATATCCAGAGACAGAAATGGCCAACAATGCCATCAACTATCAGGCGGCGGTGGCCAAATTGGACAAGGGAGATACCGAATTCTCAAAAATGTGGCTACTTCAATAGAGCGCAATTATTTTAAAAGAGGATAAAAAAGCCATGGAGCAAATTGAATCGGTTCAATCATGCTTCATGGCTTTTCCAATAGGATGTATTGGCTTCCATTTTCTTTATACACAATTCCGCCTCGACGGGTTATAAAACTATTAACATATGAGAATTTTCTTGTTATCTGTATTATTCACTTTTGTTTTCTTCCATCCGGAAATTGGGTTGGCCAGGAAGGTTGTAACTCCTGAAACTGCCCTGCAGGCCTACCTGAACAATGGAGACAAATCTTTCAAATGGGAAGTAAAAGAGCGGATCAAAGGAGATGGTATTACCTTTTTCAAAGTTCAGTATACCTCCCAAACCTGGCAAACCATTATGTGGAAGCACGAATTGATGATTATGGTGCCAGATGAACTGCAGTTCACCGATGCCATGCTCTTCATTACTGGTGGGAGTAACAAGAATGGTTTGCCAAATGGCCATAAGATTACGGAAGAATTGCCGCAGGAGTTTGCCAAAATGGCCAAACTTAACAAATCAGTTATTGCCCTGCTCTGGCAAGTACCCAACCAACCATTGTATGATGATTTGGTCGAAGATGCACTGATCTCCTATACTTTGCATAACTACCAAAAGGATCATGACTTCAATTGGCCGTTGCTTTTTCCAATGACCAAAAGTGCGGTCCGGGCCATGGACATTGTGCAGGAGCTCTCCAAAAAAGAGCTTTCCAAAAAAATCAAAGGTTTTGTAGTTTCAGGTGCATCCAAACGGGGCTGGACTACCTGGTTAACCGGTGCCAATGACAATAGGGTAGTGGCTATTGGCCCTATGGTCATCGATATGCTCAATATGCCTGTCAATATTCCTTACCAAAAGGTTGTATGGGGTGATTACAGCATCGAAATTCAGGATTATGTGAAGCTTGGACTGGCTCAGCAATTTGGTGACGGGGGGAAAAGCAATGACCTTGTCCAAATGATCGACCCCTATTCCTACCGCAAGAGGCTAACCATGCCTAAAATGCTCTTCATGGGCACCAATGACCCTTATTGGCCTGTTGATGCGGTAAAGCAGTACATTGATGAAATTCCGGGGGAGAACCATATCTGTTATACTCCGAATGCCGGACATGACATGGGTGACAAGAAAAAGGCTTTTGCAACGCTGAGCGCCTTTTTTGGAACAACGGTCTCCAAAGGAAAATATCCCATTTGTGATTACTCCATGGTTGAATTGGATGGTAAAATTACAGTGTCTGTGAAAACAACGTCTGATCTTTTGCTAGATGCCTCAATTTACAGTACGATCTCCCCGAACCAGGAGTTCCGTGATAAAAAATGGAGCTCTGTAGTACTTAGCACTGAAAAGAAGCCGGTTGTCCGGGTAGAGGTAGACTATCCAACTTCAGGATACAAGGCATTCTATGTGGAGCTTAAATACAAAGCTCCGTTTGGAGGCGACTTTACCCAATGTACAAGGATGTTTGTAGCCTCGGACAAGAAGGTACTGCTTAAACAGTAATGTGGAAATTAGAAAATGTGAAAATGAAAAATCGTTGATCAAAATTTACATTAA
>CAZVTL010000135.1:0-10454 GCA_964630075.1 uncultured Tangfeifania sp. | reverse complement strand
ATCGTAGGCTGATTTTTGCGCTATATCCGGGGCAATGGTATCCAGTTTCTGCAAGGTGGCAAATGCCTCCTTCGCCGAAACGTCATAACCAGATCCAATTCCTGCACCACGGGCTGCGCCAATGGATCCATCGGTATCATAGAGCTCTATGGTAGCTCCCGAAACGCCTGCCAGCGTCTCCCGGAAGAGTGGACTAAGGAACATATTAGCCTTTCCTGCACGGATCACACTGGCATGGATACCAATGGTCTCCATGATCTCCATCCCGTACTTGAAAGAAAAGACAATTCCCTCCTGGGCTGCCCTGAAAAGATGGGCATCGGTATGGGTATTGAACCCCAATCCTGAGATCTGGGCTCCAATATTTTTATTTTGAAGTACCCGTTCTGATCCGTTTCCAAAGGGGAGGATGCACAATCCCTCCGATCCGATGGCAACCGTCGCAGCTTTCTGGTTCATTTCCTCGTAGGAGAATGCCTTGTTGCCGACATATTTGTTCAGCCAGGAGTTGAGAATACCCGTTCCGTTGATACAGAGCAATACGCCCAAACGAGTGGCTGCCTCGGAATGGTTTACATGTGCAAAAGTATTCACCCTGGATAGCGGGTCATATTTCACCTCCCCGCTGACTCCATATACGACACCGGAAGTACCGGCGGTAGTGGCAAGCTCACCAGGGTTCAATACATTCAGGGACAGGGCATTGTTTGGTTGGTCTCCTGCACGGTAGCTGATCTTTGTTCCCGCTGCCAACCCAAGTTCGGCAGCTGCTTCGGCATTGACTACTGATTGTACCGAAAAAGTCGGAACGATTTTGGGGATGAAAGCGTGTTCGAATCCATAATAGTCCAGCAAAGCAGTAGCTACCTTGTTCCCTTTGAAGTCCCACAGGATTCCTTCGGAGAGGCCGCTGGCGGTTGTGTTAATCTCTCCCGACATCTTCATGGCAATGTAATCCCCCGGCAACATGATCTTGTCGATCCGGCTGTAGAGTTCAGGCTCATTTTCCTTGACCCATTTCAGCTTGGATGCAGTGAAATTGCCCGGCGAGTTTAACATGCTCGAGAGACATGCCTGCTCACCAAGGTCGGTGAAGGCTTTGTTGCCGTAAACGGCAGCCCTGGAATCACACCAAATGATGGATGGCCGCAATACCTGTTGATTTTTGTCGACTACCACCAGTCCATGCATTTGGTAAGAGATTCCAATGGCTTCAATGGTTTTTGGTGAAACTTTCGAAACACTTAAAACTTCGCTGATGGCAAGTTTAAGGTTGTCCCACCAAAGTTCAGGTGCCTGTTCGGCCCAACCCGCCTGCAAGGCAGTGATCTTCATCTCCTGTTTGGGATAAAAGGCGGATGCTGCGCATTTCCCGGTGGCACCATCCACAATGGATGCCTTCACCGATGAACTTCCTATGTCAATTCCAAGTAAATACATAAAGTGGTTCTATTTGGTTATTATTTGTCTGTTCTGTTGTATAATGATCATTCAAAGTGATTCTCGGATGATTAATTTAGTGGGTACCAGAAAATCAAGTTTCTCGTTGAATTCAGTGAATTCTGCGGCTCGCTTTCCCATGAGTTTGAAATCGGTCGATATGACGGTAATGCCGTCGGAAATAAACTGTTTCATGGGTGTATCGTTGTAGGATAAAATCCCGAAATCCTCCCTGAGTCTGAACTTTTTCCGGTTGGCCTGTTCCAGGATGGCCGCCAAATCAATGTCCTCAAAGACCAGGTATACTTTACCTATTTTGATATCCAACTCCTCCAGGCTGTATAAAATGCTGAAATTTAAATTATTGTCTGAGCAGAATCGGCTGACATTGTCCATCGATTCGAGCGGATGAAAGGTGTATTGCGGATAGACACATACAATTTCGTTATATTTCCTGAGCAAGTGATAGCCCGAGGTAAGGCAATCGTAAACCGTTTGTCCAAAATCCTGGTAAACCCTGGCTACTCCCGGTTTGGAATGTATGGCCCAGTCGATCAGCAGCAACTTATCCGGGTCAATCTCCTCAATGATCTGCGGGATCTCCGGATGGTTGAAGTTCATGATGATATAGGAGTTGAACTTGCCATTGCTGCTGTGAATGATGGACTTGAAAAGCTCAAAATTGTAATGGTGGAAATTGATGTCCACCATCGTATCCTTGGGGAGATTCTGCTTAAAAGCATTGTACAACACCTCTTTGTAAGCCTTGAAAGTGTCCAGGAAGAGAAATACCTTCTTTTGGGAACGCGTGACGAAATATCCTTTGTTGGGAATGGCTTCTACAATTCCTCTCCGTTTCAGTTCACCATAACTTTTAAATACGGTATCCCGCGAAAGTCCTGACTCTTTCATCAAATCGTTGACCGATGGCAAAGGATCACCCTCCGAAAGCATCTTTAAATTGATGGACCGGATGAGGGCATCTACAAGTTGCTGTACTTTGGAAACACCTGAATTCAAATTCGGTTTGAAACTGAATTTTTGCATGGAATAGAAAATGGCTTATCTGTTCTGATCCGTTCTGCAAATATAGCAGGGATCTGTTAGGATAGGGTCATGTGAAAATATGTTTTACAGCATTTCGTTGACGCTTGTGGGGTATTTGTTTGGACAATCTTTGCATGTTTTACAACAGTTTAATAAAAGTATAATTTACTATTAATTTAGAACAAAACATACTATTTTTACTTTGTAGTTATTAAAACCTGAATATCATGAGAAATTTTTCTGCTTTCAAATTACTCGCTGTACTGGTTTTGGTTGGTTGTTTCCTGGTTGTTAGATCACAAAATAGCGTGGTCGTTCATGCGGACCAACCAGGAGCCAAAATTGACAAGGCCATTTATGGCCATTTTGCCGAGCATCTTGGCCATTGTATATATGGTGGAATCTATGTAGGGGAGAATTCCGACATTCCCAATGTAAAAGGATTTCGCTCTGATGTGACGGGGGCATTGAAGGATTTGAGTGTTCCATTGATCCGCTGGCCGGGGGGGTGTTTTGCGGATACTTACCATTGGATGGATGGCATTGGTCCGAAGGAACAACGGCCCTCCATCATCAATGTGCACTGGGGTGGAGTTACTGAAAACAATAGTTTTGGGACCCACGAATTTCTTGATTTCTGTGAGCTGGTTGGTGCCGATGCCTATGTCAACCTGAATGTTGGCAGCGGTACCGTGCGTGAAGCGGCCGAATGGATTGAATATGTCACCTCATCCAATGAGAGTCCAATGACCAGTCTTCGGAAGAAAAACGGCCGCGAAAAGCCCTGGAATGTGAAATACTGGGCGGTCGGAAATGAGACTTGGGGTTGTGGGGGAAACATGCGTCCCGAATACTATGCCGACCTCTACCGCAACTATGCCACTTTCATGCGTGCACCTGGTATCTACAAGATTGCCAGCGGCGCCAACGTGGAGGACTACAAATGGACAGAGGTAATGATGCGGGAGGCTACCAGAATGATGAACGGTTTGTCCGTACACTACTATACGGTTCCGGGTACATGGCAAAGCAAGGGTTCCGCAACGGATTTTAATGAACTGGCCTGGTTCACCACGCTTCAGAAGACATTGAAAATGGATACCCTGGTGACCAAACACGCTGCCATCATGGACAAATACGATCCCAAAAAGAGAGTCGGCCTGTTGGTCGATGAGTGGGGAAGCTGGTACAATGTCGAACCTGGTACAAACCCCGGATTTCTCTACCAGCAAAATACATTGCGCGATGCCCTGATTGCAGGAATCAACCTCAACATCTTCAACAACCATGCAGACCGGGTTCGGATGAGTAACATTGCCCAGATGATCAATGTGTTACAGTCTGTTATTCTCACAAAGGAGAAGGAGATGGTGTTAACTCCCACCTATTATGTCTTTAAATTGTACAAGGTTCACCAGGATGCAACCATGCTTCCGGTGGAGGTGAAATGTAACCAGTATACCTTGGAAGGGCAATCTTTGAACGCTGTGAATGCCTCTGCGTCTGTGAAAAATGGAGTCATCAGTATGACCCTTTGCAACCTTGATCCGAACAATTCACAAAAGGTTAGTTTTGAAATTGCCGGAGTTTCCCCGTCAAAGGTATCCGGGAAAGTTTTGACTGCTTCGAAAATAAATGCTTACAACGACTTCGGAAAAAAGGCGGAGGTGGTCGAAGCTGCCTATACGAATGTGAAAATTACAAATGGGAAGGTTGAAGCCCTTTTACCTTCAAAATCAGTTGTTTTAATTCAACTGCAATAAAGAAATGTGAAGCTGTCGGTCAGAAGGTTTTCTGACTGACAGCTTTTTACAGATCAGGCAAATATCCTCAAATTCGTTCCCGTCAATTGGGTGTTGTACTTTTTTAAGGCAGAAGTTGCAGGTCCGTTGAGAACCGAACCATCCAAACTGAAGTTGGAACTGTGGTTGGAACAATGAAACCGGTTGGCATTGCTTTCAAATGAAATGGTTGTTCCCGCATGGGTGCATGCCGAAGCGAGTGCTACAAAATTTCCGGATGAGGTACGGGCGATGATGATACCACTTTTCACAACAGAACCTCCATTGCTGTTCAATGCAGCATAGGTTGAAGTGGACAGGTCTATTGTAAAATCAATGGATCCATTGTTGCTGTTGTTGTTATTTCCTCCCGTATCCGGATCAGAGGCACTGTCTTTGCTGCAGGAACTTACTACAGGAGCCATAAAAATCATTCCGGCAGTAATGCCGAGTGTTGAAAAAAAATCGTATCTCTTCATGGGTTTTAATTTGGTGCGGATTAAACGTAGTGTTGAATTTTTTATTTAGAACGAATATAAATAAAAAAGGTTTCAAGAACGATCGCGATATTCTAAATTTGTGAACAATTGGGTATTTCACATATTGCCCTGTAACATCCACCTTTGTATCATTGCCAACTGGCTATACCTTAAACGATCATCTCAATGGAAAAAATTATCACTGCACTAAAACAAGGGCGCATACTGGTATCCGATGGAGCCTGGGGCACTTTCCTTCAACAAAAGGGATTGGTTCCCGGAGAGTGTCCTGAAGCGTGGAATGTTTCACGGCCGGATGATGTTTTGGATATCGCCAAAAGTTACATTGCTGCAGGGGCCGATATGGTAGAAACCAACAGCTTCGGTGGAAGCCGCTTTAAGCTGGCCAAATATGGATTTGAAGACAAAGTCTTTGAATTTAACAAGGCAGCAGCAGAAATCAGCCGCAAAGCTGCCGGTCCTGACCGGTTTGTGCTAGGTTCAGTAGGACCTACCGGGAAACTTCTAATGATGGAAGAAGTCACTGAGGAAGAGCTGTACGAAGCCTTCAAGGAGCAGTCCATTGCACTGGAGGCAGGAGGTGTTAACGCGATCATGATCGAAACCATGACCGACCTTGACGAAGCCCGTATTGCCGTAAAAGCAGCCAAAGAGCATACCTCCTGTGAAGTTTTTTGCACCATGACTTTCGAGAAGATTACCGGAGGCGGATATCGCACCATGATGGGAATTTCGCCCACAGAGATGGCAGAGACCCTCGTGGAGGCTGGGGCAGATCTGATCGGTACCAACTGTGGAAACGGAATGGAGGACATGATTGGCATGGTGCTGGAGATTCGCGCCGCAAACACATTGATTCCTGTGTTGGTTCATGCCAACGCGGGAATGCCTCAATACAAGGATGGCAAAACTACTTTCCCTGAATCACCTGAAGAGATGGCTTCAAGGGTCAAGGCGATCGTTGCAGCTGGTGCAAATATAGTTGGTGGATGTTGTGGCACGACCCCCGAGCACATCCGTAAAATAGGAGAATCTGTCAAATCGGTATGATTGGTTGAAATACCCATGAGAATATATTCACACTATCCGAAGATGATTGTGTCGGCATTGGCTGCGCCGATCTTCGATTCCATTTGGCCTTTATGAAACAGAATTTAAACAAATGAATGTTAAGGAAATCTGGTTTAAATACGATGATTTAACAATAAATCTGGAGAGCATTCATGCAATGCTTGGTTACCCGGATACAGCGCTTCCTGCTCCTTTTGACGAATACCTGGAAGAGGTAATTGGTTTTGCCCGAGAGGTCCAGGAGATTCGTGCCGTCTACCGCAGGATAGAAAAGGTTCAGGTACTCCCGGGGCAAGGAGTTGTTGTGGCCAATGGATTGTCGTTTCAGGTGGGGAAGACCGTCTGCAAGGAGTTGAAAAATTCTGAAGAGTTGATCTTTTACGTCTGTACGGCCGGTAAATCGATCAGTGACCGATCCACAGTGCTGTTGCAGGGCGAGGATCCTGCCAAAGGTTATATTTATGACCAGGTGGGAATTTTTATCACCGAAGCGGCAGGAGAAAGGATGTTGCAACTGATACAGGAGGAGTTACCGGAAGGTTCAAAAACAACGAACCGCTACAGTCCGGGCTATTGCCACTGGGAAGTCGCAGACCAGCACCAGCTCTTTTCACTTTTCCCTCAGGCTCCCTGCGGTGTTACACTAACTGCATCAGCCCTCATGACGCCGGTTAAGTCAATCAGTGGTGTCATTGGGATCGGCAGATCAGTCACCTACCGCGAATACCCTTGCGCCTTGTGTCTAAGCGTGAATTGTGTCTACCGCAGAGTCTCCTGACGCATCCCCCAGTCCCTTAGTCCCCTAGTCCCCCAGTCCCTTAGTCCCTCTGCCCCCTGCCCTCAATTGTTTACTTAATATTAATATTAACCGCAATCAAATATCAATTGGTTTGCATAACTTTGTGTCCGTCAAATTAAATCATTTCAATATGAACAGAATAGCTGAGGTTGTAAAGCCGGGCGTGGTTTCTGGAACCGACTTGCAATACATCTTTAAAGTAGCCAAAGCAAATAAATTTGCGATTCCGGCTGTCAACGTTGTAGGTTCATCATCGGTGAACGCCATCATGGAAGCTGCGGTAATTGCCAATGCTCCCGTTATGATTCAATTCTCCAATGGAGGTGCGATTTTCAATGCCGGCAAGGGTTTGAAACTGGAAGGTCAGAAGGCTGGTATCCTTGGCGCAGTAGCCGGTGCCAAACACATCCACACATTGGCTGAAGCTTACGGTGTACGTGTGGTGCTACACACCGACCATGCTGCGAAAAAATTACTTCCCTGGATCGACGGTCTGCTCGACGAAAGTGAGAAACACTTCGCCCAAACTGGTAAACCACTCTTTAGCTCTCACATGCTTGACCTTTCGGAAGAGCCACTGGAAGAGAATATTGCCATCTGCAAGAGGTACCTCGAGCGCATGAGCAAACTGGGAATGACCCTCGAAATCGAGTTGGGGATTACCGGTGGGGAAGAGGATGGTGTGGACAACAGCGGTGTCGACAACAGTCTGCTTTATACCCAACCTGCAGATGTTTGCTATGCTTACGAAGAACTCAGCAAAATATCTTCCAATTTCACCATTGCAGCCTCTTTCGGCAATGTCCATGGTGTGTACAAACCCGGAAATGTGAAACTGATGCCGGTTATTCTGAAGAATTCTCAAGAGTACATCAAAGCCAAATTGGGTTTGACTGATGAACTCCCGGTTAATTTTGTGTTCCATGGTGGCTCAGGCTCTTCCCACGAAGAGATCCGCGAGGCGATTGGTTACGGTGTGATCAAAATGAACATCGATACCGACACTCAATGGGCATACTGGGATGGTATCCGTCAGTTCGAGGCAAAGAACCATGACTACCTGCAAGGTCAGATTGGCAACCCAGAAGGTGCCGACAAACCCAACAAGAAATATTACGATCCACGTGTGTGGGTAAGAAAAGGGGAAGAGGCTTTGATCGCCCGACTTCAGGTGGCTTTCGACGACCTTAACGCCATCAATAGCTTGTAATAGAACAAATCTCTTTATAAAAAACCGTCCGGGTAACCGTGACGGTTTTTTTATTTGGTAGATTTGATCATTGAAATTTTCGATTTTGGATCTTCGATTCACCTTCCTATTTCGCCAATGACAATTACCTGTTTTGGCTTTGCGTTCTTTGCGTTTTTGCGCGATACAAATGCAATTTTGAGGAACAATGAATTTAAATCTTTGACATTTTATTTTACTTATAACTTATTTCCAAATATGCCCCAATTACCATGAAGTTGTTGACTCTTTTTGTCTCCTTTCTCTTGCTTTCAGGAACCCTTGGTGCCCAAAGAACAGCTTCTCTGCAAAAAAAAGTGGCCGCGCTTTATACAGAGGCATTGGATTATTCACAACAGGGCAAATCTATCAAATCAGCCCAGCTTCTGAAAGAGTTGGTGAAACTGGATCCTTCCTATTTTATGGCCTATTTCGCCCTGGCAGATCTCAGGCATGAAGCAGGTGATGCCGATGGTGAGATCGGCTATTTGCAGCAGGGACTTGCCCTTTCGGGTGATAGTTATCCGGCTGCCTTCAAGTTATTGGCAGAAGGTCTCTTCAACAAAGGCGCCTATCCTGAAGCGCTCTCCAGGATGGAACATTATTTTCAACTAAAAAAAACACTCCTTCCGGCAGAGCAATTGCTGCTGGCATCCTGTCGTTTTTCCGTTGGTGCGCAGCTTCATCCGCTGCCATACCTACTTGTCGATCCAGGAGATTCTATCAACACAGTTTTTGACGAGTATTGGCCTTCATTGAATGCCGAGGCCAACGAGTTGGTTTTTACCAGACTTGAAACAAAAACATCCGCCGGGCAGAACATTGAAATACCGCAAGAGGATTTTTTCCTCTCCAGACTGGATTCGAATGGCTGGCAAAAGGCCAAATCATTGGGCCCTCCGGTAAATACAGCGGAAAATGAAGGGGCACAGACCCTTTCAGCTGATGGTAAATGGCTCATATTTACCGCGTGCGGAAGGGCCGATGGTATTGGCAGTTGTGATCTCTACATCTCTATAAACAGGAAGGGAGTCTGGTCGTTGCCTGTTAACATGGGAGAACCTGTTAATACTGGAATCTGGGAATCGCAACCAGCCTTGTCGGCAGACGGAGAATACCTCTATTTCGTTAGCCGCAGAGTCGGAGGAAAAGGGAAAATGGATATCTGGAAAGCACGTAAAACGGGCATCTCAGAGGATGGATTTCCACAATTTGATGAGGTTGCCAATGTATCAGAGTTGAATACTGCGGGAAACGATCATTCCCCTTTTTTGCATGCCGGTGGGAAGACTATTTTCTTTGCCTCTGACGGCAGACCAGGACTGGGGGGTAGTGATCTTTTCACCTCAACGCTGGAAGGGAATCATTTCAAAGCTCCTGTCAATATGGGATATCCCTTGAATACCAACAAAAATGAAGGGGGACTTGTAGTCGAGCTCTCAGGAGAACGGGCATGGTTCACTTCCGACCGAAACAAGGCAAAGGGCAGGGATATTCTCACCTTTTCGCTCCCTGATTCTTTGCGCCCCGAACCGGTTTCTTATCTAAAAGGCACAATTAAAGATGCGAAAACCGGGTTGCAAATCAAGGCAGAGATCGTTTTGGCGGATCTTACCACCGGAGCAGTAGTCAGGACAATATCCCCTGCGGAAAATGAGGGTGATTTTTTGGTTTGTCTGCCAAGCGGCATCAATTATGGCCTGACCATCTCCCGAAAGGGTTACCTTTTTTCTTCTGAAAACATCCCCTTGATGGATGGTTTCTCCAAAACAAAGCCAAAGGAGATAGAGGTAAAACTAAATTCAATAGTGGCTGGTGCAACTACGACCCTGAATAACATCTTTTTTGAAACGAATTCATGGAAATTGAAGGATGAATCTACCACCCAGCTCAATGAAATAACTAAATTTATGGTGAACAATCCCGGGATTATCATAGAGGTGGTAGGTCACACAGATGGGATTGGCACAGCTGGATACAACCTTGAATTGTCTGGGAAAAGAGCTGAGTCAGT
Organism: uncultured Tangfeifania sp.; assembly: GCA_964630075.1. Taxonomy (GTDB): domain Bacteria; phylum Bacteroidota; class Bacteroidia; order Bacteroidales; family Prolixibacteraceae; genus CAINVV01. The sequence goes on along the minus strand of CAZVTL010000135.1, from coordinate 574 downwards.
GGTGCAGGAGTTGGTTCGTCGAAAAATTGATCCTGGCAGGATTAAGAGCAGGGGAGCTGGTTTCACTGTCCCTGTCGGAGACAATGCCACGGAGGAGGGCAGGAGTGCCAACCGGCGAACAGAATTTGTCATTACGAAGGTTGACGCTGGTCAATAGTATCACTTCATTACCTCACAATCGAAGATTAAAAAATATAAATTTGTGACCTAAAAAATTTTCAATGTATAGTTTCTTTCCGTGGGATAGTCTGATTAGACTGATACGATCAGGAGTTATTTTGCTCATATTATGCATACTGTTTGCTGGATGTTCTGTTGAAACCAAACTGAACCGGAATTTCAAGGGAAAATCCTTTTCTGAAGTCATGGCAGTGAGGGGAGCACCAACCACCATCGAAAACCTGGTTGGGGGCGGCACGCTCCGCACTTACCTGAAAAGGGAGATGCTAAGGGAAACGCCCATCAATACAGGTCAGTTTCAGTACGACAGCTTTAACAGTCCCAAAGTGCTTAAAACAGAAATCACCCAATTTAAAGTGGATCAGGAAGGGGTAGTGAGGGATATAAAATACAG
>CAZVTL010000134.1:3392-10459 GCA_964630075.1 uncultured Tangfeifania sp. | reverse complement strand
CCAAAAAAGAAACCCAACCGCCTCGCCTATGGTATCTCACTGGGATTGGCCTTTGGTGCTGCCATTGGTGCAGCCATTGGTGTTGCTACCAATAGCACAGGACTCTGGCTTCCCGTAGGGACTGCCTGTGGAATGACTTTGGGTATCGCCATCAGCGTTGCAATGGAGGCAAACGATAAAGAAAAGGCACCTCGCAGCCGGCGCAGATAAATTCTATGCATCCCAATTAATGAAGATTGAATAACAATACGATCTCGTAGAATAAAATTCCATAGATACATTGGATTGCCAATAGTTTCGCGCATAAAATGCAGAGATCGCAAAGAAAAAACGACATTTTCATTGATACATTGCTAAAAATACATGATGAAATTACTCTTCCAGCTTCTTTTTTCAATTTTGACGATCCCAGGCTTTTGCCAGCAGGAGAGTGCGGTTTTGAATCCGGAAAAAAACAAATACAGCCAGCTCAACGATTCCCTGCCACAGGTGATCTACAAAAACATGCAGGGAAGCCAACGCAGTCCGGCATGGTTTGTCGATGGGAAAGAGGTTGGAGAATCTGCGATGAAAACCCTGGATCCGGAGCAGATTTCCACGATCGATGTGAGCAAAAAAGAGTTCAACCTTGACAATGTCAGCTACGATGGTCAGGTGAGCATCACCACGAAGGGGGGATTCCATCCAAGATTCATCTCCCTGAATGAATTGAAGGCAAAATATACCACCATCAAGGATCGTCCTGTGCTTTTTATGTTTGAGAACGACATCCTCCGGGGTGATTACGACAAAAATATGGTAGACGAGTGCTTTTTACTTCAGATCATTGTCGACAAGGTCGAGGTCAAAAGTGGAAATTTGGATTTCTACCTGGTAAGGCTGGTGGCAAGAACTCCTGAGAATATCAAAAAAGCGAAAGAGATCAGGATCCGCTGATGAGCCGCATTTCAGCCAGTGATACCCTGGAATTTGAACAAATTGTTACACCTAAAACAGACAAGCTCAAGCAGCTGGAAATCCAAACATGAATAAAATAACTGTTTTCAGAATATCGCTCCTCCTCACTACCTTTATCAATCTGCTTGGAGCCTATTACAAGATAGTACACAACCCATACGGGTCTTTTCTGCTGGCCCTTTCTGCAGTTTTAAGCCTGGGATTTATTCTGCCTGGATTGAAGGACATTTTTGGCAATCCCAGCTTAAAATTTCATGAAAAGTGGATGTGGACAATCGGCTTTGTCTTTCTCTCCTGGGTTGCAGGATACCTCTACTTACCAAAATTTAAAAAACTGAATTCCGGTATAATTTAACCCAGATGAGAATCCTTCACCTCGCGTTCTTCTTGCTCACCTGCCACTTTGCCATCGGCCAGTCCAAACAAGTATGTTTTACCTACGATGACCTACCGGTGGTCAGCTACGGCATTACCGACAATGACTTCCAGAAACAGCTGACCGACAGGTTGGTTGGCTCGTTGGTCAAAAACCATATTCCGGCCATTGGGTTTGTGAACGAGCGCAAAATGTACCACCTGGGGCAGGTCAATCCCGCCCAGGTTGAACTGTTGAGAATCTGGACTGACAATGGCCTGGAGCTGGGAAATCACACCTTCTCCCACCCCGATTACAACAAAGTCTCCTACCGGGAATTCACGGAAGACCTGCTCAGAGGGGAAACCCTTACCAGGAAGTTGCTCCTTGAAAAGGGCAAATCGCTCCGCTATTTCAGGCACCCCTTCCTACATGTGGGTCCGACCAAAGCCAAGGCTGACTCGCTGGACACCTTCCTGCGGGAGCACCACTATACCACTGCCCCTGTCACCATCGACAACGAGGATTACCTTTTCGCCCTTGCCTACCACCGTGCCAATGAAAAAAAAGATACGGTTCTGATGAGGCAGATCGGCCATGACTTTCTTGTTTACATGGAAGCCAAGGTGAAATACTACGAAAGGCAATCTGTGGCACTGTTTGGCAGGGAGATACCGCAGATCCTGCTGTTGCACGCCAGTTTGCTCAATTCGGCCTATGTGAATGCCCTCGCACTGATGTTCAGCAAGAACGGTTATTCGTTTGTAACCATCGACAAGGCCCTTGAGGACCCGGCCTACAGGAGCGAGATCACCGTCTACGGCAAATGGGGCATCTCCTGGATCGACAAGTGGGCGCTCTCGCAAGGTAAGAAGGGGGATTTCTTCAAGGGAGATCCGGAGACGCCGGAGTATATCAAAAAACTGTCTGAATAAATTTTTGCCATGAAGCGACTCTATTGGACAGCAATCAGCAACCAGGAACGGGTCAAGGCCCTCGATGATTTGAACAGTATCCTGGACAGGCATGCCATCATCCTGAACTTTAATCGGTTTTCGGACCTTTCGATGGGATTGGTCCTAGAGATAGCGCCGCAGAAGGTCGATCTCCTCTACCATGATCTGTCAGAAGTCCTTGTTGTTGATGGTTATGAAACAATCAATTATCAGGCAGGCAAGGATGTTTTGTTGTTCCTCAACGTTACCTTTGCCAAAGGGATAGGGGATCTTGAAATCGAAGTCCCCAATTTTCCAGAGTAACTTAAATGGCTTTATAAAAACCCGATCACTTTCATGACAACCCTCTACCTCGCCCGCCACGGACAAGACCTCGACAATGCCGCCAGGATCCTGAACGGCCGGCGCGACCAGCCGCTTACGGCAATCGGCCTGGCGCAGGCCTACGAGCTGGCGCAGAAGATAAAAGTAGCGGGCATCCGGTTCGACAAGGTCTACAGCTCCCCCTTGCATCGTGCTTTCGAAACAGCCAAAACCATCACCTCCACCCTGGCTTTAGCGCCGCCGGAAACAATGGAATTGCTGATTGAACGGGATTTTGGGATGATGACCGGTCTGCCTGCCTCCGAGATTACGCTTCGCTGCGCCCCGGACCTGCTGGAGACTGATTCAATTACCTATTTTCTCTCCCCAGAGGGGGCAGAGACTTTCCCTCAGTTGTTGGAACGGGCGGCCAGGCTGCTGGAATTTCTCCGGAATACCTACCCGGAACAGACACTTCTGCTGGTCTCCCACGGTGATTTCGGAAAGATGCTCTACGCTGCCTTTTACGGATTAGCATGGCAGGAGGTGTTAAGCTCCTTCCATTTCGGCAATTCGGAGCTGTTGCTGTTGAAGGAGGGATCTGAACCGGAGAAAAGGCAGGTTTTCAGGGCTCCACAGTTCAACCATTAGCGGGAGGAAAAAGTCGCGCAAAGCACGCAAAGAGCGCAAAGTGTTTTTTCTTTGCGCTCTTTGCGTGCTTTGCGCGACCAAAAAAAATCATTTCCACCCGTGAATATCAAACAATGTTCACTAATTTTACACTTCATCATCTGGATATACCATGAAGACATTTTCTGTACTGCTCTGTCTTCTTCTGTTAATGGGAGGCTGTTCCGGCAAAAAAGCAACTGATGAGTTGACAACGGATCCAGTCATGTTGGTTGGGCACAGTTTTGTGTTGCAGGTGAACCGGGCCGTCAAGGCGCCATTGATGAAAGGCCCCCTGGTAGAGCTGACCGAAACGGATTATACAGTTCCGGTGTCGGGAAAAAGTTATTCAGTCACTTTTTCGTCCGATGGAAAGTTTGTGACGTTGGAACCCGGATCTATCCTTGGAGAGAGGGGCCATACAGTAACAGGCACCCTGGGATTTTACAACCTCACGGGAGGGGTATTTGCGGGTGGCAGAGTGGTGATAAGGAAAGTGCAGGAGAAGCTGGAGGGTGAGCTTACCATCTACGGCTCTGGTGTTCCCATTGTTTTGAGTGAAAGGGGAAGCCTGGTGACAGGAAAATAAGCGTAAAGAAAGTATAAGACCAGTTGTCGCGCAAAGCACACAAAGAGCGCAAAGTGTTTTTCTTTGCGCTCTTTGCGTGCTTTGCGCGACAATATTTCTGCTATTAGCGAGCTATTTCCCGGATCATTCCCCTGAACATCACCAGGTGAATGGGGAGCAGGACCCACCAATAAAGACGGCCACTCAATCCCTTGGGCATAAAGGTAGCTGTTTGGGTAAGGTAGAATCCATCCGCTCTCCGAACAATTTTAAATTCGAGCCAGGCCTCTCCCGGAACCTTCATTTCAGCAAAGAGAAGCAACCTCTTGTTGGCCCGGTCGGGAATCAGTACCCGCCAGAAATCGAGTGCATCTCCGGGGTTGAGTTCTGCCACATTTCGGCGACCGCGGCGAAGGCCGACACCTCCCACCATCTTGTCGATCACCCCTCTGACGTTCCAGATCCAGTCGGCATAGTACCAGCCGGTATCCCCGCCTATGGCGAAAATCCGCTCCAGTACCACCTCCGGATCCCCGCTGATTTTCCTGCTCCTACTGTCGCGGAGTACCCCGAAGTTTGGCACATCCTGGAATTCAAACAACTGGTTTCCGATCGGCATGGAGACTGCATCGGTCCAGCTGGAGGTGACGGTATCCAGGTTGATGCGCTCCAACGCTCGTCTACAGGCTTCCCGGTAGGTCAGGGGTTCAATGCCCAGCATCTCCTGCAGTCGGTTGTCCTGGCAAACCACCTCGACCTTCATGCTGTTGACGAGGTTTACGGCCAGGTAATAGGAGGTGGAGGTGACGAAATAGAGCCAATAGGAGGACATGCGCGGACTGAAGAAAGGAATGACGCCAATCCACCGTTTCAGGCCGCGAACCTCCGCATATTGCAACAGCATCTCCTGGTAAGTCAGGATCTCGGGACCGCCAATGTCGAAAATTTCATCGTAGGTATCCGGCCGCAACATACAGCCGGTAAGGTATTTCAGCACATCGGCAATTCCCAGTGGCTGACAGCGGGTTTTGACCCATGCAGGGGCTACCACCACCGGAAGCAGCTCCATCAGGTCGCGGATGATTTCGAAGGAGGCACTCCCACTGCCGACGATGATACCGGCCCTGAGTACGGTGAGGGGTTTGCCCGATTCGCGCAGCAGTTCTTCTACATCTTTCCTGGATTGCAGGTGTCTGGAGAGTTTTTCAGAATTGGAGATTCCACTAAGGTAGATGACCTGTTTGCAACTGGTTTTCCCGATAAAATTGGCAAAATTCCTGGCCGACAGGGCCTCCTCCTCCATAAAATCACCGATGGACGAAGACATCGAATGTACCAGGTAAAAGGCTACATCAATCTCTACTTCAACCAGATGCTCCGGAATAGGTTTCAGCAGGTTGATCTGATGACCGGAGACCATGGCATTCGAATGCTTCGGAACGATGAGCCGTTCGAGGTTCCTGACAAAGCAGGTCACTTCATGTCCTTCCGCCGAAAGATTCTGGAGCAGCCTCTTTCCAATGTATCCTGTACTACCTGTGAGAAGAACCTTCATAAAGCGATTGTTTAACAGTTGTAACCTGGTTGATGCAAAAATGTGGAAATTCGGGCATTTCCAAATTTCCACATTTTCACATTTCCCTATTCGGACTATTCGTAGAGTACGCGGTGGCACTCGGAGCAGAAGGAGGTTTTCCAGGCTCCCTTGATCGGAACCGGGTGTTCGAACTCCAATGATTTGTCGGTCGTACTCTGGGTCATATTCCCGGTAGGTCCCTGGTTGATGATGGTATGGCAGAGGTCGCAATCCCGTGAGATGGTCTCCCCTTTCTCTGTTTTGTGGCGATCGGAGTGACAGCGGAAGCAGCCGTCCGACTCGAGGTGGCCGATATGGTTCAGGTACCTGGTCGCATCTGCACGCATGTAAGGGAAGGCATTCACCTTGTATTCTGCCTGAATGGCTGCGATGGCAGCGGTAATTCTTGCCGTCTCTTTGGTGTAGATGTCAGGATAGTTATCCTTGTAAAACCCTACGATGGTTTTTTCGATCTCCGACCTGGCAGAATCTGCCGTGGTATAGGTAACTTTTAACGCCTCCATGGCCGCCTTCTTGATGTAGGGAATATCCTTGGGGATTTTTCCGGATACCATCGCATTGTTGATGTAGAAAGTAGGGGACCTGTAGAGGTGGGAAGGCCGGTTGTGGCAATCCATGCAATCCATGGTCCTGGCGGGAAGAGTATCCAGTGCAGCCTTTTCGATGGGATTCTCTTCATCCATAAAAGTCTTCACTTCACCGGTCTTCAGGTTGGTCATCTTCACCCATGGAATGGACTCCCTGTCGTTGGTGGTAGAGGCATACTCGATTTTAAAATCCTTGTTGATGTGCCAGTGTATGCCCTCGGAGTGACCCAGTGAACTGAATTCGGGACCGATCTTCATCATCAGGGAGTTGTTCCACTCGGTACTGGCTGAATCGGTCAGGTAGGAACGGATGTTCACCAGCTTTCTGGAATAGAATTTCTCGGGCCAGTGACAGCGCTCACAGGTCTCGCGTGCCGGTCTCAGATTATGCAGGGGGGTTTCGATTGGCCTTGCATATTTCTTAAAAGTAACAGAATAGACCTGGTAGAGCCCGGAGAGTTTGGATTTCATGTACCAGCCGGCACCTTCTCCAACGTGACACTCTACGCAGGCAACCCTGGCGTGGGGGGAGTGCTGGTAGGAGACATACTCGGGCTCCATCACCTTGTGGCAGAGCGTTCCGCAGAATTCGACAGATTCGGAGTATTTAAATGCTTCATAGCTTCCCATGGCGGATATCAGCATCAGGACGATGGTGATCATGGTAATGGCGAAGAAACCTTTTCGGAATTTTGGATCGTTGAAGTTAAACACCGGCCAGTTTCCAACCTCTTCCGAGGGTGCCTCCTTTTTGCGGATCTTCAGAACAATTCCCAATGGGATCATCAGCAATCCAATGACCAAAAACATTGGCACGATGATGTAGATGAAGAGTCCGAGATAGGTATTGCTGTTCTCGGAAAACATGGAAAATAGGAACAAAACCACAATGACAAGCAGGCTGTTTGCGGCCAGGGCTACCCCGGCCAAACTCATCCAATTGTAAAAGTTTCTTGACAATTTCATTTGTATCAATTTTGTTTTTTAATTGCCACATGGAATACCCAAATATTCATATTCAGTTGGTTCGAATAATTCCAATTGGGTATTTCACACGATCTGTTAGCTAGTTAAT
>CAZVTL010000134.1:0-3292 GCA_964630075.1 uncultured Tangfeifania sp. | reverse complement strand
AGTGAGACACATGCAACAAGACATAACAAACCTGAAAGACATACACAAATTGGTGGATGCATTTTACGCCAAAGTCAGGGAGGATCAGACCATCGGTTTCTTTTTCAACAGCCGGTTGGAGGGAAAATGGGAAGCCCACCACAAGAAGCTTTACCGCTTCTGGCACACCGTCCTGCTCAGAAGACCCGACTATTTCGGGAATCCTGTTCCGATGCATTTCAACATGCAACTGAAGCAGGAGCATTTCGACCACTGGCTGGAGGTTTGGTGCACTACCGTGGATGAGCTTTTTGCCGGGGAGATTGCCGAACGGGCCAAGTTCCGCGGCAAGACGATGGCAAAGGCTTTTTACAGCAAGATCAAGCGGGCCGATGGAAATGTGGAAATGTGAAAATGTGGAAATGTGAAAATGATCGCTGCAAACAAATGCTGTTTTAATTTTCACATTTCCACATTTCCCAATTTTCACATTCTCACATTCTCACATTTCTTCCTTGTCCAGATTGTAAAAGTAGAGTTTCTCGATAGCTATACGGATGGCCTCATTGATGGGCATTTGTGGAACGGCCAGGTCGGGATCGATGGCCAGCAGCCGCATGAAATAGTTGCTGAAAACCGGCATCTCCTCCGGATGTAGTTCAGCCATTTCGGCAGATTTCTCTACAGCAGCGGCTTTTGTACACTTCATGATTTTGCAGGTAACCAGCACCGGCTTGTTCTCCCTGTCGAGGCGGTATCCAAATCCGAATAGCCTGCAAATGAGTCCCCTGTGCTCATAATACTGGCAACCCCACTCCCCGTTTCGGGAGGCATCCGGGTCAAAGCAGACACACCAACCGTGTTCGGGGCGATCGAGTTTCCGGAGAACCTCCTCGACCTTTCCTGTTTTGTAGAGCCAGGCTGCCAAAGGCATAAATTCAATTGGGGAGGCTTCGATGTCGCTTTTCCGGCAACAGGCCCCACAATAATCGGGGCACTTCAAACCGCTCTCCCCCGATGTTTTCTTCAGATGCTTGTCAAGCTCCTCAAAAACAGCTTCCACCTCATCAATAATCCATTTTTGTCGCATAGGGGAAAGTATTAATGAAAGAAGAGATAACCTATCAATATCGCTGCTATCAGACCTACCAGGTCGGCCAGCAATGCGCATGCCAGTGCATGCCTTGAATTCTTGATTCCTACGGAGCCAAAATAGACTGCCAGAATAAAGAAGGTGGTATCGGATACGCCCTGCACAGTGCAGGTTAGTTTACCTACAAAGGAGTCGGCTCCATAGGTCTTCATGGCATCGATCATCATTCCGCGTGAGCCGCTGCCGCTCAATGGTTTCATCAGTCCGGTTGGAAGGGATGCCACAAACTCTGAATTGATGCCGAGTGAATCAAAGACCCATTTGACACCTGCCACCAAAAAGTCCATGGCACCTGAAGCGCGAAATACGCCGATGGCTACCAATATCGCCACCAGATAAGGGATAATTCTGACCGCAGTGGCAAAACCCTCCTTCGCTCCATCAATGAATGTTTCATACACATTGATTTTGCTCCTGACCCCCAGCAAGATAAAAAAAAGGATCACCGAAAAGAGAATCAAGTTGGTGGCTACTTTCGAGAAAACCGAAATCTGTTCCTGCGACATACTGCTGAGCGAAAAGATCAGTGCCGCTACCAATGCTGACGTTCCAAGGAGGTAAGCCAAAATGGTCTTGTCCCAAAGCTTGATTTTTTGCACAATGGAAACTGAAATCAAACCCGTCATATTGGCAAAAAAGGTGGCAAAGAGGATGGGGATGAATATGTCGGAAGGGTCGGCTGCCCCCATTTGAGCACGATAAACCATGATGGAGATAGGGATTAAACACAATCCGGAGGCATTCAACACCAAAAACATGATTTGGGCATTGGAGGCAACCTCCTTGTTTGGATTACTCTCCTGCATCTCTTTCATGGCTTGCAGCCCCATGGGCGTGGCTGCATTGTCAAGCCCCATCATGTTGGCCGCAAAGTTCAGCATCATGGGGCCATGGGCCGGATGGTTTTTTCCAAGTTCGGGAAATAATTTTTCAAAAAATGGGCCGATGAGCCTTGAAATGATCTTGACGATCCCCCCCTGCTCACCAATCTTCATGATCCCCGACCAGAAAGCCAGTATACCGGTTAGCCCCAAGGAGATCTCAAATCCGGTTTTCGACATTTCAAAAGTGGCCGTAACCATCTCGGAGAAGGTATCAATATTCCCCAGGAAGATTAGTTTGAAAAGGGCGATCACGAATGCGATGACAAAGAAAAATATCCAGACGTAGTTTAAGGCCATTGAAAAAAGTCGAAGGTGAACTGTTGCTTAAGATTGGTAAAAATAAAAAAATCCGGATTCATTCCGGATTTTTTTAGCCTTGGATGAACATTCCGTTCACTATTTTTTGGCGAACTCGTCGGCCAGTGCATTGATGGCCTCATCCGAAAGATCGGAACCGTTGTGTATGACCATTCTATACTTGAAAGTAACAGATTTACCTGCAGGAACGCTGTAATTAAGTGTCTCTTTCCCCTTGGAAAATACGCTCCATCCCAGCGGATTGGCAGCATACAATCCATAACCCCTGGAGTGCCAGTAGGTGGGATAACCCACATTTTTTGGGTGGTCACAAATGATGATGGCAATCTTCTCTCCTTCAATGGTTCCATTCAGGTCCATCCATCTGCCACGGGTGGCCCAAACTGCATCATCCTTGATCCCTTCGCTGCTACGGTAGCTACCTGTAACACCCTCGTTGCTCATGGATTTTACTTTGGTTGGTATTCCCTTGGCATCGGTCATGATCACTTCATCTTTGGAAGGAAGCTCCAGTTGACGCGCAACCCGGATGGCAAATACGCCCTCCTTGTTGTCGGCCATGGATACTGCCTGGGCACCTGCTGTCAGTGTGGTTACCCTGTCGATGATACGGGTTGCTCCCTGGTTGATAAAATAAAGTTCGGTCTTCTCAGCCAGTAGCTCCTTGCCGTCAGGTGCTTCCCAGGAGGCATTTACCACCAGCAAGCCATGGCCTTTCCCTCCATCCTTCTTTTCGATGGATTTGTGGCGCACGGTTCCGTATTCGCTCTTTTTGTCAGCAGGAATAGCCTCTGAATTGTTCCAGAAATCAAGTTTGTTGACATCCCCATAATTGAACCAGATACCAACATGGTGCGGATGGTCAACTCTTTCGCCTGCCCTTGGCTTCATTGGAAATCCACGAGTAACCTCTTTACCTGAAGCCGTGATGACAGGATACAAAACTGGTTTCATGACA
>CAZVTL010000133.1:0-10486 GCA_964630075.1 uncultured Tangfeifania sp. | reverse complement strand
TCGAAAAAAGGAACTTTTCTGGCGAGTGCCAACTACCAATGGCTGGACGATTTTAAAGACAATATTTCCAATGAAATTATTGATAAAATGACTGCGTTTGCTCAATCGCAGAAAATAGAGGAGGATCCCGCATGGATGGTTCACCTGGCAGATTCGCTCTTTATTTTCGATATTGTCAACGAGGAGGCGATGATTTTGAAATGCAAAGCATTGACGCTGATGGGCAAGCATAGCCTTGCCTCGCATACTTTCGCAAAATTCACCAAAGATTTTAAAGCGCTTTACAACCAGTATTACGACAAATCATTGGAGGAAGTGATCAACCAGGATATAGACATCTAATCAAGATTTCTCTTTGGATTAGAGTGAATTGCAGTAAAAGTGTATTTAAATAGAGCCCATCTCTTCCTCAAAGTCCGGCCATATTGCTTTTGATCTTTTATGTTTTTTTGTTTGCCAAAATCCTTTCAGCTGTCACCGGCATCTGGTTGACCCTTGCGCCGGAAGCATGAAATACCGCATTGGCAATGGCCCCTCCCACACAGATGATGGCAGGTTCGCCACCTCCCTGAGGCGGAGCATTCATGTCATCAACGAAGACCGCCTCGACCGGTGCAGTGGTCGAAAAGGTAGTGATCTCGTATGTGTCGAAATTTTTAACGGTAACTTCTCCCCAATTAAATGTAACATCTTCGTACAATGCGTAGCCCAATCCCATGGTAATCCCACCTTCTGTCTGGACCCTGGCACCATGCGGATTGACCACCTGCCCCATGTCCTGGGCACAGACCACCCGAAGAACTTTTACGACCCCGGTGGAGGGGTTCACCTCAACTTCTGCGATGATGGCAACAAAAGTACCTGCATCGAAACCCAGTGCAATGCCGCATCCCCTGTTTTTACCGGGTTTTGCTGTGGTATACTGGAAGGTTTCGGCTGCCAGACGCAAGGTGCGCTCCATTTTTGAATCAGAGACATTGACCAGGCGGAAGGTCAGTGGGTCCATCCCGATTTTGTCGGCTAGCAGATCGATGTGCGATTCTCTGGCAAAAGTGGTGGTATTGTTGCCGGGAGCCCTCCAGGCGCCCGTGCCGAATGGATGGATTCCCTTTTTGTCGTAGAGGGCCGAACGCAGGTTCGGGATGCCATAAAAGTCGTTGACTCCCCGGTTTCCTGCACAGTAAATGTTGTATTTCCAGGCGACGATCTTGCCGCTTTTTTTGACTCCCGCCTTGATCTGCATCACGGCTGCATGCCTGAATTGGTCGTACATAAACTCTTCCGCCCGCGTCCAGGCAAGCTGTACCGGAGTTCCGGATTCCCTTGCCAGCATGGCTGCTTCAATGGCCTGGTTGTTGTAGATCTTGCCCCCGAAACCTCCCCCCAGGAGAATGGGTTTCACCTGGACTTTTTCCAATGGCAGATTGAGTTTGGTGGAGAGCTCTTTTCTGGTTCCAAAAGGGGTTTGGGTGGATGCCCAGATGATGAGCTTGTCTCCTTCGAAACGGGCGGTAGCCGTATGTGTTTCGATTGAGGCATGGGCCTTGTAACCATCGTGGTATTCAGCTTCAAGGACAAAGTCAGCCTCCGCAAATCCCGTTTCAAGATTGCCTTTTTCTTCCACAATCCTTGTCTCTTTGCCCTGTTCAACCAGGTATTTGAAGATGGTTTTGTCGTTGGCCAGAACTTCGGGTTTGCTCCATTCGGTTTGGATGGCGGCAGCGGCATTGGCTGCAATATTGGGATTGTTATGAAGTGCAGCTACAAGGTTTTCAATGACGATCACCTTCACTCCCTCCATCGCTTCGGCCCTGGACTTGTCGATCGACAGCAGCTTGCAACCATGAGCAGGTGGACGGTTTATCGCGGCATAGAGCATTCCCGGTAGGTGAATATCCCCTGAATATTTGGCTTTACCAGTAACTTTCAGGAGTGCGTTGGTAGCAAGGATCTGTTTTCCTACCTGTTTGAGTTCCGCCGGTTTTTTAAAAACGGGTGCCCTTCGCACGGTTTTAACCAGCTTCTTGCCTTTGGTGAGTGCACCGTAGCTGATTTTGATGGAGTTGTCCCTGGTGCTGACAATGTATCCGTTTTCAGGCTTTAGCTGGTCCTCGGGGAGTTTAAGTTCGGTGGCAGCCAGCTTTACCAGCTCCATGCGTGCCTCAATGGCTGCTGCCCTCAGAATGGGATCGAAAAAGCGCGTGGTCATGGATCCCCAGGTGCCTGCATCATAGGGGCACAGATCGGTATCACCCATGATCATTTCGATGCTGTTGAGTTCGACCTCCAGCTCCTCTGCCAATGCCTGTGCCAGTGAAGTGGTGATACCCTGTCCCATCTCAATTTTTCCGGTATAACATTCCACCCTTCCATCTTCCCGTATTCTCAGGTAGAGGTTGAAATCCTCTCTTTTGACCTTGTCTTCCTCCTCTTCAGCCATCAACCCAAAGGGTTTAACAGCAAAGATGATGAACAGTCCGGCTCCCAGTTTTTTGATGAATTCACGGCGGCCCGGATTGAGCGGGAGATCCACATCTCCAAAATAGATTGCATTGATCTCTTCTGCGTTCATAATTTGGCTCCTCCGTTGATCTCTTTTGAAGCGGTTTCTACTGCTGCGATGATACGGTTGTAGGCGCCGCACCGGCACAGATTGTCGTTCATCCCCTCGATAATCTTTTTGCGGCTGGGTTTGGGGTCTGCTTTTAAAAGTGCCACGGCGGTCATAATCTGACCAGGTGTGCAGAATCCGCACTGCTGGGCCTCGTGGTGAAGAAAGGCCTTCTGCACCGGATGGAGTTTTTCACCGTCTGCCAATCCTTCGATGGTAACAACCTTTTTCCCGGTAACTTCATAGACCGACATACCACAGGATCGTTGTGCCTCGCCATCCACCAGGATGGTGCAGGCACCGCAGAATCCCACTCCGCAACCAAATTTTGTTCCGGTAAGTCCAAGCTCTGTACGAAGAACGGAGAGCAGAATCTGTCGGGTATCTGTTTCAAATTCGATGGCCTTGCCATTCAGGGTAAATTTGACTTTTTCCTTCATATCGAATGGTTTTTAAGAAGATTGTTCGGCGTAAACGGAATACATTCATTTAATCAGCATTCGTTTTTGTCGCGCAAAGAACGCAAAGAGCGCAATGTGTATTCAATAAATTTTGTTTTTTCCTTTCGTTACCTTGCGTTCTTTGCGCGACCTAATTTTTTCTCGCAAAGCACGCAAAGAGCGCAATGTCTCTTCAATAAAAATTTGTTTTTTCCTTGCGTTACCTTGCGTTTTTTGCGCGACCTAATTTTTTCTCGCAAAGCACGCAAAGAGCGCAATGTCTCTTCAATAAAATTTTGTTTTTTCCTTGCGTTACCTTGCGTTCTATGCGCGACCTAATTTTTTTTCGCAAAGCACGCAAAGAGTTTTTGTAAAATATTGTTTTCCATTGCTTAACCTAGTGTTCCTTGTGCGACTTATTGGTCAATGCCTGCAAGTTAATCTTCTGTTTCCCGCCGGTAATCTTCAGGTGTGTCTATATCTTTCAATATAGCATCTGATTCAATTTCAACTTCCAAAACATCCTCCGGATGATTCAAAAATAGTTCACGGAGCCCGATTGCCTGGGACAGTTTGCCAATTTCATCCCTGTATTTTGCATCAATCAATACTGGGTGGCCACGCTTGCCAAGAAAAGTTGGCACCAGTAACCCTTTCGTAGTTTTTCGGAACAGGGCAATCAGCCTGTTGATCACCTTTTCTGTTACCATTGGCTGGTCACCCAAAAGTATCAAAAATCCTGCTGATTCAACACCCAATGCAGCGATCCCTTTTTGAACGGAGGAGAGCATTCCTTCTTCAAATCGTTCGTTGTATACAAAAATTGCCTGGTGGTTTTTCAGCTCCTTTTCAATCTGGGCGCTGTCACTGCCTGTTACCACGATCGTTCTGAACAAGTTTGTATTGGTGATTTTTTGCAGGATATGGTCTACCATGCCATGGCCTTTGTAGGGCATCAAAAGCTTTTGTTGTCCCATTCGGGTGCTTTTACCTGCGGCAAGGAGAATTGAGCTTACCATTTTCTGTTTCCGCAGGTAATTGATTTCGTAGCGTTCCTTTACCAACTCGGCCACAATGCTAATGGCAATTTCGTTGACAGATCGTGAATGGATCTCGATGCCAACCGGGGTATGAACAAAGTTCCACTCCTCTGCCGTTGCCCACCGCTCGTCCATGAATTTTTGTTTCATCAGGGCTATTTTCCGCTTGCTGCCGATTACGCCAATATAGGCCGCATCTGAACCGATGCAACATCTCAGGGCCTCCATGTCTGTCCTGTGCCCCTGGGTGGCAATGACGATGTAGGTGTCGGGTGTGAGCTTAACGGATTGAAATGCCTCTGCGAGTGAGGTGCAGATGATACGGGTAGCATCCGGGAATCCGGATGGTATGGTCATTTCGGGCCGGTCATCCAGCAAGGTAATTTCAAAGTCAACCATGCTGCAAATTTTGCAAAGGGCCTTCCCGATGTGCCCGGCTCCCACCAGCAACAGCTGCGGAAAGGGATGGATGGGCTCAATGAAGAGATGGGTTCTTTTTGAGGGGATTTCACCGGTGATCTCTTTGTAAAAAGGAGTCCTGTTACCGATGATCTGCCGGAGGTCAGCTTCGGCCGACTTCAGCAACTGTGCCATATTCTCCGGAAGGCTATCCTGAAGTTGAAACCAGGATCGCTCGATGGTACAGTATTGGTTTGATGCGTCAGAGATCACTGTTACGAGTACTCCGCATTGCTGGTTGCCAATGGAGTCGAGCAGTTGCTGATATACTTCGAGATGTTTGGAAGGATCTGCATCCAGCAGAAAAAGTGCGCTGCCTCCGCAGATGGCACCGGTCTGCTCCTCCACTCCGGCGGTGAAGTCGACAGATTGCAGGTAGTTTTGCCGTGTCTTGACGGATGCTGCTGCAATTTTTTGCGCATTTGCTTCGAGCAGACCACCCCCCAGGGTACCATTCAAGACCTGCTCTTTTTCGAAAATGGCCATCGCTCCGGGAATCTGGGGTGCTGAACCAAATGTATGCAGCAGAGATCCGGTCTGGATATTGACGCCAGATTTCAGGTAGCCGATCAACTGAGCGTAGGGATTAATCATTGGAGTGCCAAGTGGGAAAGACAGGTTGAAATATTACAATGTTTTGGTGTGTTTCATGGAGGATTCCCGAACGTTGAGGCGCCCGTTGAGGGTGATTGTCTGGGGAACAAAGATTCCTTTCGACTCAATTTGTTCGAGCAAAAGCTGTGCCGCTGTTCTTCCGATTTCATGGGTTGGCTGGGCGACACTGGTCAGGGGTGGATCGATCAGTTCTGCCAGTTTGGTTTCGGTAAAACCGACCAGGGCCACATCGTCAGGTATTTTGTAGCCATGTCGTTTGAGTGCCTTCATCGCGCCGATTGCCGTAGGGTCGTTGACGGCAAAAATGGCATCCGGGAGATTTCCTGTGGAGATCAATTTCTCCATTTCGCGCTCGCCGTCACTGATCATCAGGCCAGTATCGAATATGGAACGATCATCTATTTTCATCTTGTGCTTCTTGTGTGCATCGATGAAACCTTTGGTCCGGTTTTGGGAAAATGCGAGCTGCTGAGGTCCTGAGAAATGAAATATTTTCTTATATCCCTGGTAGATGAGGTGTTCAGTGGCAAAAAATGCCCATTTGTAATCATCGATCACTACCTTGTGTGTCTCCAGCTGGGGTGAAACCCTGTTGAACAATACGAGTGGAAAACCCCTGCTGATCAGCTCCCTGTAATAATCCACATTCTTGGTGCCCAGTGAAAGTGAGAGGATCAAGCCATCTACCATGTTGTTCTCCATCGCTTTTACATTCTCCAACTCATTTTCACTCGATTCGTTCGATTGCATGATCAGTACCTGGTAGCCTTTCTTGATGAAAACCTCCTGGATCCCAATGATGACCTCCGGAAAGAACGAGTTGATGAATTCCGGAACCACCACCCCAATCTGGTTGGAACACTGTTTCAGTAAGCTCTTTGCCATGGGGTTGGGGGAATAACCCATCTCATTGGCTTTTGCAAGAATCAGGTCTCTGGTCTCCTTCCGGATATCGTATTTGTCGTTGAAAGCCCTTGATATGGTAGAAACAGAACATTTTAGTTCTCTGGCTACATCCTTGATAGTTACGTGCTTCATCCCTGAAAAGTTTGGTTGACAATCGTCTGGTTGAGAGACAAAGGTAGAATTATTATTGTTTTTCGGAAACGTTTCCGAAAATAAAAACGTTTCCGAAAACGTTTCCGAGAAAATATATTTGCTTTTACTTTCATTTGGATTAACGCTGAATTAACATTGCATTACCAAAATTAACTGAATTTATACGCTTCCCAAATGACTCCACTCGATTATTTGGTAATCATACTGTTTTCGCTTTTGATCTTTGCCATCGGTCTCTCCTTCTCAAAAAGTTCAGGCAAGGATATGAAGAGTTTTTTTGCTGCAGGAGGCGCTGTTCCTTGGTGGATCAATAGTCTGTCGCTCTTCATGGGGTTTGTATCTGCCGGAACATTTGTTGTTTGGGGTTCCATTGCCTACTCTTCCGGATGGGTGGCAATTACCATTCAATGGGCTATGTCGATTGCCGGTCTGCTGACCGGTTTACTCATAGCTCCCAAATGGCACAAGACCAAATCATTGACCGCGGCCGAGTTCATTACCAACCGACTGGGCATCAGAACGCAGAAAACCTACTCGTACATTTATCTTGGGATCATGCTATTTATGACTGCCGTTTATTTGTATGCAGTTGCTGTGATTTTGCAGGTAGCTACCGGAATTCCGCTCTATTGGTGCATTGGATTGCTGGGCACTGTTGTCATACTATATACCACTTTGGGTGGTTTGTGGGCGGTTGTTGTTACCGATGTTTTACAGTTTATGATTTTGACTTCCGCTGCTTTGATCGTACTTCCATTGTCATTTGAAAAAATTGGGGGTATATCAGGTTTTATCAACTCAATTAATACGCATCATATAGAAGGCTTCTTCAATCTGACTGACCATAAATATACCGTCAGTTTTATCCTTGGATTTTTATTTTACAATTTCTTTTATCTGAGTGGTCAATGGGGCTTTGTGCAGCGTTATACCAGTGTTGCAACTCCGAACGAATCAAAGAAAGTGGGCATCCTGTTTGGACTGCTCTACATTGTAAGTCCTTTGATCTGGATGCTACCTCCCATGATTTATCGGGCAATTAATCCTGGATTGGTTGGTTTGCAAAGCGAAGAAGCCTATATGTTAATGTGCAAAACAGTATTGCCATCAGGAATGCTTGGGTTGATTATCATCAGTCTGATTTTTGCAACCAACAGCTCAGTCCAGGGTGTATTAAATATATCTGCGGGCGTAATAACCAACGATTTATATAAAAATATTTATCCCAGGAGTTCGGAGAAAGTATTAATGTTCATTGCCAAGCTTGCAACAGTTTTCTTTGGATTGGTTGCTATTTTAATGGCGATGATGGTTCCCTTCATGGGTGGTGCCACCAATGTTGTGCTTTCAGTGGCATCATTAACCGGCGGAGCCATGTATTTCCCATTGATTTGGACACTTTTCTCAAAAAAGCAAAATAGCTATACTGTGCTTGGATCCACTGTTTTGTCATTGGCCATATCACTAGGCTTTAAATTTTTATATCCTGCTGTTGTCGGGAATTCCCTGTCCAGAGCTTCCGAGATGGTACTGGGAGTGCTGGTCCCGGTATTTATCATTGCCATTTTCGAGCTTTTGTTACGCCTGAAAAATAGTCCTGCCACGGAGTTTGAAAAATATCAGCATTACTTATCGGTGAAGGCTTCGATTGCATTGGACGCACCAGAGAATACTGCTTCATCGGCACAAGAAAATAAATTTGGGAAACGTATGATTGCCATAGGAATTCTTTCTACTGGTATTATCATCGGATTTCTGGGATTAATGGCCTCCAGCGGTAAAATGTACGTCATAGGTGTCGCATTTATCTTGTTGCTGATTGGCGGCAGAATTTTATACAAAGCGCTCAAATAATATCAGATATATTGTATGATTAAACAAGAAATATCCCAAATAACACGGAGTAACACGACGGTTAAGCTCAATTCAGAGCTGATAGTGGTTGGAGGCGGCCTGGCAGGAACCTGCGCTGCCATCTCTGCTGCAAGAAGCGGAATCAGAGTGATCCTGGTTCAAGACCGGCCGGTTTTGGGCGGAAATAGTTCGAGCGAGGTGAGACTGTGGGTACTTGGAGCCACCTCCCACATGGGCAATAACAACCGCTGGTCGCGCGAGGGGGGCATCATGGATGAGATCCTTGTAGAGAACCTTTTCAGAAACAAAGAGGGAAACGCCATCCTATTTGATACGGTATTGCTTGAGAAAGTGAGGCTGGAACCCAATATCACGCTTCTGCTCAACACCATGGTTTACGACCTGGAGAAGAAAGATGCAGTTAATATCTCCTCCCTGCGCGCTTTCTGCAGTCAGAATTCTACTGAATATCATTTGCATGCGCCGCTTTTTTGCGATGCATCTGGTGATGGGATTGTCGGGTTTAAGGCAGGTGCCTCATTTCGCATGGGCGCCGAAATCAAGTCTGAATTTGGGGAAGGATTTACCCCAACAGCAGAATATGGGGAGCTTTTGGGCCATACCATGTATTTTTACAGTAAGGATGCAGGAAAACCGGTAAAGTATGTTGCACCTTCCTATGCCTTGAAGGATATTACAAAAATACCCAAATTTAAAAATATCAAAACCGGTCAGATGGGCTGTAATTTTTGGTGGTTTGAGTTTGGCGGAAGGGGAGATACCATTCACGATACAGAAGAGATCAAATGGGAACTTTGGAGTGTGATCTATGGTGTTTGGGATTACCTGAAAAACTCAGGCAAATTCCCTGAAGCTGAAAACCTAACCCTCGAATGGGTCGGAAATATTCCCGGCAAGCGTGAGAGCCGCAGGTTTGAGGGGCACTACATACTCAAACAGCAGGATATCGTTGAACAGACTCATTTCTATGATGCGGTAGCTTTTGGTGGCTGGGCCATTGACCTTCATCCGGCCGATGGAGTATTCTCCGAATTGCCATCCTGCAACCAGTACCATTCCAAAGGGATCTATGAGATCCCCTACCGTTGCTATTTGAGTAAGGATATTGAAAATCTCTTCATTGCCGGTCGGTTGATCAGTGCAAGCCACGTAGCTTTCGGATCGACAAGGGTGATGGCTACTGCCGGTCTTGGGGGGCAGGTTGTTGGAACAGCTGCTGCCATGTCTATCCAGACAGGATGGCTGCCAGGGGATTTCATTGATCCTGCAAAGATTAAATTGCTTCAGCAGCGGCTCAATATTAAAGGACAGAGTATCCCTGGATTACCGATTGACAGCAGGGAAAATCTTGCCAGTAAAGCGGTGATCAATGTATCAAGCAGCCTTTCACTGGGTCAGATACCTTTCAATGGATCCTGGCTGAAGCTTGAATTCGCTGCCGGTCAAATGCTTCCGTTGGCAAAAGATACAAAATACAGTTTTGAGATCATGGTAGATGCCGCAAGTGATACCGTGCTTGAGGCAGAATTGCAAACCAGTTCAAAACTAGGGAATTTTACTCCGGATATGCTGGTTGAAAAGCAGCATATTTCACTACGGGCAGGCAAACAAATGGTGAAGATCGATTTTTTTGGCAGCCTGAAGGATGATCAGTATGGCTTTGTCCTATTCCGGAGCAATCCTCTGTTGAGCATTCAATGCAGCCAGAGCCGTATTACCGGTATTGTCTCTGTGTTCAACAAGACCAATCCGGCGGTCAACAATTTTGGCAAACAACTTCCGCCGGCAGGCAGTGGATTTGATTCTTTCGAATTTTGGTGTCCGGAACGCAGGCCCAAGGGGGAAAACCTGGCCATGAACATTTTTCCGGCACTGAACTGTTTTCCTGCCAAAAATTTGGTCAATGGGTTCACACGTCCAACCACCCAACCCAATGGATGGGTGTCTGATTGGCAGGAGTCCTGTTCTACCCTTCTCCTTACTTGGGAGAAGTTGCAACAGATCAGATCCATCACCCTTCATTTTGATACGGATTTTGATCATCCGATGGAGTCTTCCCAAATGGGTCATCCAGAGGATGTCATGCCTTTCTGTGTCCGCAATTTCCGTATTCTGGATGACCAGAGAAACCTTCTTTTTGAGAAAATTGACAACCACCAGACGATTTTTTGCTGGACTCCGGTCAATGGACTGGAAACTAGGAGGTTGTTTTTGGAGTTTGAAAAGCCAAACAGTCAAACTCCTACTGCTCTATTTGAGATTTATATAGATTGATATTGCTGATTATTTAATTTTTAAACTATGAAAAGAATCATTTTGCTTTTTTCTCTGATGCTCTCTTTTACGGTGCTATTTGCACAGCAGAAGAGTGTGACCGGTAAGGTTAC
>CAZVTL010000132.1:0-10588 GCA_964630075.1 uncultured Tangfeifania sp. | reverse complement strand
TAGGCTGCCACCACCACCTCCTGTCCATCCAGCAGAGCCACATAGATCAGCTTTCCGTCGGTTGCAGGAGTCCCGGAAGCATGGCTGTTGTCGTTGTGCTTGGCCTCGAAGGCACCTTTGACAACTGTTTGTTGCCACAACAATTGTCCGTTTTTGCTGTTGTAACAGAGCAGGACTTTCTCCTGGGTTTCGGGGAGAGCCGTTAAAGTGAACAATTTGTCTTCCCAGACAATAGGGGAAGAATAACCAATTCCGGGTACAGGAGTTTTCCACAATACATTGGTAGTGGCATCCCATTGGGTGGGCAGATTGGTTTCCATTGAAGTGCCATCTCCTGCCGGACCCCGCCAGCAAGGCCAGTTTTGTGCATGGGTAACAGCGACAGCAAGGAGTAACAGAAGAAGTCCTAAACTAATTGATCTGCGGATTTGCATGGAATTTGTATTGTTGGTTATCAGGAAACTATTTCTCCGGTAAAAGTAGAAAATTAAAGATCTCCTTTCAGTCCGATGGTCTCTGCTGCTTTTTGCATGGCAAGGATGGTCTCATCGACCAGCTCCTCAATGCTCATCCCCAACATCTGCGCACCCTGCGCAATCACATCGCGGTTGGCACCGGCTGCAAAGGCACGGGTGTTCCATTTCTTCATCACCGATTTGGTAGTCAGGTCGAGGATGCTTTTGGAGGGCCGAACATAGACACAGGCGGTGATCAGTCCGGTCAGTTCGTCGGTGGCAAAGAGCACCTTCTCCAAAAATTCGACCGGTTCAACCTCTGAGCAGATGCCCCAGCCATGGCTAACGATGGCCCTGATGTAACTTTCGGGCCACTGTTGTTCTTCCAGTATTTTGCGTGTCATGGTGCAATGTTCTTCCGGATATTGGTCGTAATCGAGGTCGTGGCACAATCCGATAACTCCCCATTTTTCAATATCTTCGGCGGCTTTTTCAGCAAAATGGCGCATGACCGCTTCTACTGCCAAGCCATGGCGGATCAGGCTATCCTGTTGGTTGTATGCGCACAAGAGGGCAAATGCCTCTGTCCTGGATGGTTGTTTTTCCATTGCGTTATTGTTATTTGGTTAATGCACGATTGGTGGGTTATTGTTGATACAATTGAGTTAAAAAAGATTGGTTTGCTAAAATAGCTCAAATAGTTGACAGTAAGTAATATATCAAAAATATACCCCCAATGATTAAGATGCAGGTAATCAAAAGTGAAAGCCAGGAGGAGGATACATAGTAGTTATTTTGTATCTGCTTGCTATTTCTTTTGTATTGAAGGAAAGCGAGTAGGACTATTATTACTCCAATTGCCACCATAATGACGCCAACAACGGATGAATATCCTTTGGATGGGACTCCCCGGGTCTCCAGAAGTAAAGAAAGTTCTTTTAAAAACAGGGAGAACTTCACAATGACAAATCCAAATCCCATCAGAGCTATACTGGTTCTTATCCAGGCCAGAAAGGTCCTTTCATTGGCGAGATGCTCCCTGGATCTTTCAATGGCGTTTTTTTCTTTGAATTCTGTCATCTTCTTTGGTTTTTATTTGATGGGACTTTTATCCACGGAGTCATTATAGTTAACTTCCGCATAAAGGTAACA
Organism: uncultured Tangfeifania sp.; assembly: GCA_964630075.1. Lineage (GTDB taxonomy): Bacteria > Bacteroidota > Bacteroidia > Bacteroidales > Prolixibacteraceae > CAINVV01. Next base: position 8,981 of record CAZVTL010000132.1, on the reverse strand, counting down.
AAGATGAATTTCATTCTGATCTTCATTTTCAGGAAGCCTCCTGTTATTCGACCCGAATCGGGTGTGTCAGCTTCACCGGTTGACTCCAGGAGTTTTTACCGTCAAAAACCGATGTGACCAGATGGGTGATCCGGTTGTTCTCCACCAGCAACTGTGGTCTTTCTCTTCGGTTACATTGGAGGATACTGTCATTGTCCAGGAGAATTGCGTGGTCGTATACCACCAGTGGCAAACATTTTTGCCATTCAATGGTGCCATTGGGTGAGCACAGGTGTACCCCCCATCTTTCGTGTCCGCTGATGCCTCCTGTATTGTCTTCACAAATCATATGGTATCCTGCTTTTGTCCTGAAGAGGTAAAAATCTTCCAGTCTGCAGTTTGGCCATACATCGTCGTTAACGATCCGGTAGGGGCCTTCGTAACTTTTCGCCTCTGCAACAAAGATGCGCAGTTTGGCATCCCTGTACATCAGTTTGACTCCACGCTTCTCCACAAGTACAGCTGGGTTGTTCGATTCGGTTTCGATGATTGGCTTATCGCTTCGTTTCCATGGCCCTTCGATTGAGCTGGCGGTTGCGTATCCAACCCTTCTCAGCAGGGCTTTGGATTGCTCCTGCAAAGTGGTAAAATCACTCCCAATGTAAAAGAGGACAAATTCATTGCCAATTTTGTGGATAGTTGGATTGTGCGCCATGTTGGCATCCCAGAAGGAATTGTCCCTTTCCCCAATGACCACCTCTTCAAAGTTGAAGGGACCCAGTGGCGATTTTGAAGTGGCCCTGACAATCTCTGAATTGGTTTTGTAACCTTCGGGGAAAGGCCCGGATTTGGGCCATCTTGAAGCAAAAAGGTGGTAAACTGATCCAACTTTGATCATGGAGCCGCACCAAACCCAATAGCCCTCCATCTTAAATCCGCTTGCTACGGGTGTTTTCTCAAATTCAAAGGAGATGGTTTGGGATTTGACCTTGTAGGCTGAGAAGTTTACTATTAACGCAAACAAAATGCATAACGCTTTTCCCATGGATTCATTGAGTTAGAATAACTGTGAGTATCATTTTTTTCATCATCATCCCAATTAATGTGGCCTGTGACTGGAGTCCGGCAATCCAAAATTGATCCGTTTTTTCGATAAATAAGAGCGATCTGTCTATAAAATAGCCCCATTGGTATATTCCATTTTAGTACCGGATGTACAGGTATTATGTTTGAGTACAATTTAAAAAAACAAACACTTAAAAAATAGAAATTATGAAAGCAAAAACATTTTTACTGGGATTAACATTTTTCTTCATTGGTATCGCTGTAACAGTGGGTATTCAATCCAACAACAGACACCAACATTTTACCCATCAGGCCGGCGTCAGAAAAATGACGGTCATTGAGGTCGGAGCGCCGCTCACGGTAACAGAACTGAAGCAACTGGGGTTGATTTAATACAATCGGTACTTTGGTTGATTGAAAAGGAGGTTTTTGCCTCCTTTTCTGTTTTTAATGGACAGATGACCAATTAAGAAGGATACTTGGAGCGGATCGCATCGCCCGGAAACATTTGATGGATAACATTGGGATTTTTTTGTGGAAGAAAATTTTGCAGGAGGAAACCATCAAATGGCACATTTTTATAACTTTAAAGTCTGTCCCAATTAAAGCCAATGTTATGAAACGTCGCGATTTCCTCAGAACCACTGCCTGCATGACTCCTGTCATCAGTCTCTTTCCCGCAGATCTCTCCTTCCTGAACAGGGAGTCTACTCCCGGAAAACTTGAAAAAAGATCGTTGGGCCAAACCGGGGCGATGCTCTCCGTGATTGGTTTCGGCGGAATTGTCGTCAAGGATGCTACACCAGAAGCCGCTTCAGCTTCCGTGAAGGCAGCCATCGATGCAGGTGTCAACTATTTTGATGTAGCGCCCTCCTATGGGAATGCGGAGGTTAAACTTGGACCGGCCCTGGAACCTTACCGCAAGGATGTTTTCCTTGCCTGCAAAACCACCAAACGGACGAAGGAGGATGCCCGCAAGGAGTTGGAACAGTCCCTTGTCAATATGCGTACCGATCATTTTGACCTCTATCAGCTGCATGCTGTTACCACGATGAAGGATGTGGATACCATTCTGGGGAAGGGTGGGGCGCTCGAAACCTTTCAGGAGGCGAAGAAGGAGGGAAAAATCAAGCACATCGGATTCTCCGCCCATTCTGTGGATGCCGCATTGGCATTGATGAATGCATTTGATTTCGAGACCATTTTGTTCCCGTTTAATTTGACGACCTGGCATGCCGGTAATTTTGGTCCGCAGGTGATGAAGGTGGCCCAGGAGAAGAAGATGGGGATCCTGGCGCTGAAGGCGATGGCCAAAGGTCCATGGGCCAAGGATGCCGACCGCTCCAAATATCCCAAAGCATGGTATGAGCCATATGTTACGGAGGAAGATATTCTGATGGGATTGCGTTTCACCCTCTCCCATCCGGTTACGGCTGCCATCCCGCCGGGAGAAGATGAACTCTTCAGGATTGCTTTGAGTCTGAGGGATAAACTGACGCCGCTGGGTAAAGCGGAGATCAATACCATCAAAGCCAAGGCCCTGGCAGGGAATCCATTGTTCAGGCACACAACCTGAAGATCAGACTAGTTTTGATTTTATTTTTTCTTTTGGGAATCAAAGTCGTTATTTCTTATTTTCTTTTCTGAAACGCTGCCCGAACAGCGTTTGGATGTATCTTTGGTCATCGGCGACTAAAATTTTTGACATATTGTTCTAGGCCTTAATGGGCAGATGTACGGTAAATACTGAACCTTCCCCTTCAACAGTTTCAACTTTCAGTTCACCTCCGTGCCCTTTGGTGATTATTTCGTAGCTCATGGAGAGTCCCAGCCCGGTTCCTTCCCCTGCTGGCTTGGTGGTAAAGAAGGGTTGAAAGATTTTGTCGAGCACAGCCTGGGGAATGCCCAAACCATTGTCTTTTACCGAAATCAGTACTTGATTGTCCATCTTTTTGGTTGTCACAGAAACGGTAGGTTCATATTGCAGAGAGTGGGCATGCCTTGTCTCTGCCTGCACCGCATAGAAGGCATTGGTGATTAAATTCAGAATTACACGGCCAATATCTTGCGGGACGACATTGATTTTGCCGATGGTTTCATCGAAATCAGTCTTCAGGATAGCGTTAAAGCTTTTGTCTTTGGCCCTTAATCCGTGGTAGGAGAGTCGCAGGTATTCATCAGCCAGGGCATTGATATCCGTAGGTTCTTTCACCCCATTGCTCTTTCTGCTGTGTTGCAACATCCCTTTGACAATGGCGTCGGCCCTTTTGCCGTGGTGGTTGATCTTTTGCTCGTTCTCTGCTATATTGCCGGCAATGGTTTTCACTTCTGTAAGGTTCCCTTTTTCAACCTCTTCCAGCATCTCCTGAATTAACTCCGTGTTGATTTCTGAGAAGTTGTTGACGAAGTTGAGGGGATTCTGTATTTCATGGGCAATTCCTGCGGTGAGTTCGCCCAGGGAGGCCATTTTTTCGGATTGGATCAATTGTTTTTGCGTGGCCTGCAACTCCTTCAATGCTGCCTCTGCTTTTTGCTTGGCCTCTTTGATTGCGATTAAATCAATCTCAGCCTGCAAGGCTTGTGCTTCTGCTCTTTGAAGATCAAGGAAACGGGTATAGGCCAACTCAAACACATTGGAAGACCTGCGCAATAAGTTTCTGGATTTTTCGTCAGGGAGCGAATAAGTAACCATAACCAATGCCCCTCCTGTAAAATCGGCAACAGACCAATATGCTTTCATCTTTTCAATGGGCACATCGCCTACCGTCTGCATAATGGAATCATACAGTTCAGGTGCGCATGCTTTCATTACACCAAACCATTCAACAATCTTCTCTTTTTCATTCACAATTACATAATCCCTGGTGTCATTTGCATAATGCCCCATCAGTTCATTAACGATCCGGATTCCTTTTTTTGGAAAGTGAGCCAGCCCGTGGAAGATTTCTCCTGCGGACTCAGGTGGCCGCATGGCACTCCATGACTCAAAATAATGTTCATCTGAATCATACAAGTGAATAGCACATACTTCCAGGTCTTTTTGCCCAATTAAGCCCATTTGTTTTCTCAACTCCAGTGCCACTTCTTCCAATTCCTTTGAAGTATGCATGGCCAGGGCTCTTGTCCGAACCCGTTCCAGAGCTACTTCAATCTGTGCTTCGCGGGCTTGTGCTTCGGCTTTTTGAAGATCAAGAAAACGGGTGTAAGCCTGGTTGAAAACAATAGTAAACCTACTGATGATGTTCTGGTACTCTTCTTCCAAAGGCTCAAGACTACCGGTAACCAGGTTGCCAAATGTATCTGATGAGCCTGATAGATGTATTTTCTTCACACCGGCCATATCCTGCTTGATGAATTCAGGTAGTTTGGCCAGCGCAGTTTTGCTGAATCCAAAATGGTCCCAGTCTCTTTTCTCTTTTCCTTCAAAAAGGTATTGCCATTTTTTCTTCCGTTTCTGCCAGCAGTCTAGATACATCAAATGGGAGGGATGCTGATTCATCGGTATAAAAAAACCATTTTCATCCAGCAGGCCTTCCTTGCCTGCGAGCCACCAGGTGATGCCTTTGTTTTCAGGGTTTACTATCATGATAAAACACCTGTCGAGTTGTGCATGCAGTTTTGTCAACTCCCGGTATAATACAAAAATTAAATGACCAAGTTCAGCAGATTGCCGCATGGCCATTGCCCTTGACCTCACCTTCTCTAGTGATGCTTCTATGGTAAGCTCCCTGTTTTTCTTTTCGAGTTCTGATTTTTGCTCTTCAATCAGTAGTTCCAGTGCTTCATTCCTTTTGCACAATTCGTCGACCAATTCAATGGAATCGCGATGTGGATTCAATTCTGCCAATTTCTTGCAGTCATCGTTCAATCGGACTTCACTTGTCATGGGATAGGGATTTGGTTTTATTCTGGCAATTGGATAGAGCATATTTACCAGGAGATGGTTCCGCTGGTAAAGCTCTATTTAGAACGAATTTAAATTGAAAAAGTTTCGGGGTGAATGCAGGTTGCAAGTTGATTATTAGCTCAGTGCCTGAAGGATATCACTTTTGATGTCCTCCATGTCTTCAATCCCCAGCGAGAGCCGGAGGGTTTCCTCCCGGATCTGGAGCTCCTGGCGCCGTTCCTGGCTAAAGTCGCAATAGATGGTGGAGGCAGGGTGCAGGATCAAGGTTTTGTTGTCGTAAACATTGGTGGCACGTTTGATCATTTCCAGCCTGTTCATGAAGGCGAAGCACTCCTCTTTGGAGGAGAAATCGAAGGTGAGCATTGCTCCGGGCGCATTGCCAAACTGTTTCCGGCTAATCTCAAAGAATTTGGATTCTTTCTTACCAGGATAGTTGACCCTTTTAATTTGCGGCAAGGATTCGAGAAAACCGGCCAGTTCGTGGCAATTGGAAACAGCCTTCCCAAATCTGAGTTCGAGCGTTTCCAATCCAAGGCTTTGCAGGTAAGCGGCAAAGGGAGACATGCAGGCTCCCAGGTTTCTGAATATTTCCCTTCTCAACTTGAAGTTGAAGGCCATTGGGCCAAATCGTTTGGCGTGTGGTGCCAATTTGGGAGAGTTGCTCCAGTCGAAGGTGCCATGATCGACGATCAATCCACCCACGCTGGTGGCTCCACCCGAAATGGCCTTGGTACTTGAAATGACCTCCAGATCCACCCCAAAATCCCTGGCCCGGAATACATTGGGTGGCGTCAGGGTTGAATCGGCGATCAATGGTACGTTTTTAGCATGGGCAGTCCTGGAGAGTTCTTCAAGGTCAACGACTTCGAGTTGGGGATTGGTGATGGTTTCGACGAAAACCGCGACGGTTTTTTCATCCATGTTGGCCAGTACCGCTTCGCTGTTGGTAAGATCACAAAACCTTACTTCAATTCCTAGTTCCCTTAGGGTCGAATCAAAAAAGATATAGGTATTCCCGAAAAGATGAGCTGAAGCAACGATGTTGCTCCCTGCAGAGGCAAGGAGGAATATGACATTGGAGACGGCAGCCATTCCTGAACTTAACGCCGTTACATTCAGCGCACCCGTAATGTGTTTGATGCGCAGTTCGAGATTCTCCACGGTTGGATTGGAGATGCGCGAATAGGAGTGAACGGGCAAACGGCCCTGGAAGGCCAGTTCCATCTCTTCGGCCGTTTCAAAATCGAAGGCTGAATTGCTGTAGATGGGCTGATGAAGGGCGCGGTTGACGTCACTTTTGGCAAAGGGAGCGTGGATGATTCCTGTGGTAAAACCTTTGTGTTTTGACATGGTTAAGCTCCTCCCATGATGTAAAGGAAATCGACCTCATCTCCATCCTTGATTCTTGTTGTGGTGAAATTCTTCCTGTCGACAAATTCCCCGTTCACCTGGATGGAGACCATATCGGGCTGTTGAACTTTGTTGGATTTTAAAAGGTTGGTCAGCAGGAACGGGTCTTCTATCTCCTGTTCCTTACCATTTACTACAATTTTGCTCATGAATGTACCTCATTGTTGAATTGCTTTTCAGATACTGGGTGTTTTCTCTTCGTCAAATTGGTAAAGTATTGTAGACAAGTATCTTTCGCCCGTATCCGGAAGGATGACGAAAATCTTTTTACCTCTGTTTTCGGGCCTGCGTGCTATCTGCAATGCTGCATCGGCCGCTGCTCCGGAAGATATTCCTACCAATAATCCTTCTTTACGTGCCAGCTGGCGACTTGTTTCAAAGGTCAGCGCAATGCTGGTATTGCCACTCATAGGCTCTATGATGACAGAGTCTGCTTTCAAAACGCCATGCTCTTCAGCATTACTGATCATGGCGTTACCAATTCGGCATTTGGCACTGCCACTTGGGTTGAAGTATTCCAGTTTCCCAATGATGGTTGCCCCAGCTTTGTGGTGGGTATTGACGGTATGGTAGCTAATGTGTTTTTTCGGTGCTCATCTGTTTGGATGGTTATACCTGCCAAAACTATAAAATAGTGCAGCGTATGATCCTGTCAGCTATGCCCCAGAATGGGATGCGGCTGGTAAAGCTCCTCAAGTTGTTTTACCTCCTCCGCGGTTAGTTTCACTGAAATGGCTGCGACCGCATCTTCCAGGTGACCCGGTTTACTTGCGCCAATGATTGGAGAGGTGATACCCTGTTTTCCCATGATCCATGCCAATGCAACTACCGAAGCCGGAAGTTCGCGTGCAGCTGCCACTTCACTCAACCGTTTTACCAGCTCGAAATCACTGTCTGTATTGTAAAGTATTTTCCCGAACCCATCTGTTTTGGCGCGCATGGTCTCATTTCTTTCAATGGTTCTGTTTCCGGTCAGGAGGCCACGAGCCAGGGGAGACCAGGGAATTACCGCGATTTTCTGGTCGATGCAGAGGGGAATCATCTCCCTTTCCTCTTCACGGTAGATGAGGTTGTAATGGGGTTGCATGGAGACAAAACGGGTCCAGCCATGAAGATCGGAGGTGAACAGTGCCTTGGCAAACTGCCAGCTGAACATGGAGGAGGCGCCAATGTAACGGGCTTTGCCTGCCTTCACCACATCGTGCAGCGCCTCCATGGTCTCTTCGATGGGGGTATCGTAATCCCAGCGGTGGGTCTGGTAGAGGTCGACATAATCTGTCTTCAGCCGTTTCAGACTTTTGTCGATGGAGCTCATGATGTGTTTGCGGGAGAGACCTGCATCGTTTGGATCCTTGCTCATGGGATTGTATACCTTTGTGGCAATCACCACTTCATCTCGCTTGGCGAAATCACCCAAGGCCTTGCCGACGATCTCTTCACTGTTGCCATAGGAGTACATGTCTGCGGTATCAAAGAAATTGATCCCCAGCTCCAGCGCTTTTTTGATAAATGGCCTGCTCTCTGCTTCTTCCAGCGCCCAGGGCCATCGCTCGGAGGGTTTACCATAAGTCATGGTTCCCAGGCAGATCCTGGAGACCTTCATTCCCGTATTGCCAAACCTAATGTATTCCATGGTGTATCTTTTGCGGGGAAACAGGCAATTCAAGATGGTTCAGCCTATTCCCTTATCCATTGTAATCCTGCAAGTTTATCAAACTTTTTTCATAATCCGGCTAAAAAGGGCCATGTTTTTGTATTTCAAATGGATGGTCAATTGATCTGGCGCGATACTGATGGCAAGTACTGTCAACCGCAATTTTTTTGTGTATTTTTGTCCCATGGCAAAGTTACACGATACCTCCATCAAGAAGGAGAAGGTGATCCTGGTCGGATTGATATATGGAAAGCAGGATGAAAAGGTGGTGCAGGAGTACCTCGATGAGTTGGAATTTCTCGCAGAGACTGCTGGCGCCGAGATCTATGAACGATTTACACAAAGGCTGGTGAATCCGCATCCTGCAACCTTTGTTGGTTCTGGAAAGTTGCAGGAGATCCTTGATTTCGTGACGGTTCACGAGATCGACTCTGTTATTTTCGACGACGAATTGTCGGCGACTCAGCTGCGGAATATAGAAAAGGTCATTGATTGTAAAATCCTTGACCGCACCAACCTGATCCTTGATATTTTTGCCAAACGGGCCCAAACAGCCCATGCCAAGACCCAGGTTGAACTGGCCCAATACCAGTATCTGCTACCCCGCCTGACCCGCATGTGGACCCACCTGGAGCGACAGCAAGGGGGTATCGGGATGAGAGGACCGGGAGAGTCACAAATCGAGACAGACAAGCGAATCATCCTGGATAAAATTTCCCTGCTGAAGAGCGAACTGGCTAAAATAGACAAGCAGATGAGTGTCCAGCGGAAAAACCGCGGCAACATGGTGCGGGTGGCCCTGGTGGGCTATACCAATGTGGGGAAGTCGACCATTATGAACATGGTCAGTAAGTCGGAATTGTTTGCAGAAGACAAGCTCTTTTCAACACTGGATACCACTGTACGCAAGGTGGTGGTTGTAAATCTTCCCTTCCTGCTGACCAATACAGTGGGTTTTATCCGCAA
>CAZVTL010000131.1:9402-10664 GCA_964630075.1 uncultured Tangfeifania sp. | reverse complement strand
GTGCCTATGGCTGGTTCAATGTCTTTCTGCTGATGCTGATCATTGGTGGAATTATACTTGACAAAATGGGAGTTCGCTTCACCGGTTTGATGGCTGCGGTGGTAATGGTTTCAGGAACCGCCCTCAAATACTGGGCAGTCTCTACCACCTCCCTCGATGGACAAATGTGGCACATTCTATGGTTTGATGTAAAGGCCCAGGTATTTATGGCGGCACTTGGATTTGCCATTTTTGCCGTGGGAATTGAGGTGGCCGGCATTACTGTCTCAAAGATTATTGTCAAATGGTTCAAGGGAAAAGAGCTGGCGCTTGCCATGGGGCTGGAGATGGCCACTGCCAGATTGGGAACTGCCCTCGCATTGTCTACTTCGGTGCCAATTGCCAGGGCTTTTGGTATCATCGACGTTTCCCGTCCCATCCTGGTATGTTTGATCATGCTCTGCATCGGATTGATCTCCTACATTGTCTATTTCTTTATTGACAAGAAGCTGGAAGAATCCGAAAATCTCATGGATGAACCTGCCAGTGATGAAGAGGCATTCAAGATCATGGATATCTTCAAAATTATTACCAACAAGGGTTGGTGGTACATCGCCATTCTCTGCGTACTGTTCTATTCCGCCGTTTTTCCTTTCCTGAAATATGCTTCAGATTTGATGGTCAACAAGTTTGGCGTCAGTGAATCATTGGCAGGCTCTATCCCTGCAATGCTTCCTTTTGGCACCATTCTCCTGACACCTTTCTTCGGCAGTCTTTACGACCGCAAAGGAAAAGGTGCAACCATCATGATCATTGGCTCCCTGTTGCTGATTCTCGTTCATGCGCTCTTCTCCATCCCATTCCTGAACAATTGGATGTTCTCCATTGTCCTGATCATGGTTTTGGGAGTTGGTTTTTCCCTGGTACCTTCTGCCATGTGGCCTTCCGTTCCAAAAATCATTCCGGAGAACCAGCTGGGTACTGCCTATGCACTGATTTTCTGGGTGCAGAACTGGGGATTGATGGGTGTTCCCGCCCTGATTGGCTGGGTACTTGAAAAATACTGCATCACAGGTCAGGTGGTTAGGGATGGCCTGACTGTCAATACCTACAACTATACCTTGCCCATGATGATATTTACCGGATTTGGCGTGTTGGCGCTTATCTTTGCCATATTGCTGAAAGCGGAAGACAAGAAAAAAGGATACGGACTGGAGTTGCCAAATATAAGCAAGTAGAAGAAAGTGCCTAAAGTGACTAGAGTGAACTAAAGTGCCTAGAGT
>CAZVTL010000131.1:0-9392 GCA_964630075.1 uncultured Tangfeifania sp. | reverse complement strand
GAAGTACTTTAGTCACTTTAGTCACTTTAGTCACTCCAGGCACTTCAACATAAAAATGACAATTTAAATCTTTATAGCTATGAGCAAAGAAATATTGAACCTTGAACCAAAAGCCCTGTGGGAAAACTTTTATTCCCTTACACAAATTCCGCGTCCCTCCAAACATGAGGAGAAGATCCAGGAGTTTATGGTACAATTTGGAAAGTCCTTGGGATTGGAAACTGAAAAGGACGCTGTTGGCAATGTGATGATCCGCAAGCCGGCAACTCCGGGTATGGAAAACAGGAAAGGCATCGTGATGCAAGGGCATCTTGACATGGTACCACAAAAGAACAGCGACACCAAACATGACTTCCAGAATGACCCAATTGATGCCTGGATTGATGGCGATTGGGTGAAAGCCAGGGGTACTACTTTGGGTGCAGACAATGGCATGGGTGTAGCTGCTGCGATGGCAGTACTGGCCTCCAAAGAGCTGGTTCACGGGCCTGTTGAAGCGCTCTTTACCTGTGATGAGGAGACCGGCATGACCGGTGCTTTCGGGCTGCAGGGAGGCTGGTTAAAAGGAGATATCCTTTTGAACATGGACTCTGAAGATGAAGGGGAACTCTATGTGGGTTGTGCCGGTGGTGTCAATGCAACCATAGAATTTGAATACGATGAAATGATTGTCCCCAAGGGTTTTACTCCTTTCAAACTGATTGTGAAAGGGCTGAAAGGGGGGCATTCGGGTTTGGATATCAACCTTGGACGTGGGAATGCCAATAAGCTGTTGGTCAGATTTTTGAAATTCGCCACCAGGGAGATGGATATACGTTTGGCGGAGATCAACGGAGGAGGTATGCGCAATGCGATTCCCCGGGAAGCTTATGCGGTTGTAGTGGTTCCAACAGAGGCAATTGCCGATTTCTTGGCGGCTGTTTCAAAATATGAGGCCATCTATACTTCAGAATTGAAGCTTGCAGAACCCAATTTAAGTTTCAAGGCGGAAGAGACTGAAAAGCCCAAATCACTGATTGATGAGCGGGTACAGGACGATCTCATTGACTCGGTGTATGCCTGTCCGAACGGTACGATCCGCTTGAGCGACAGTATGCCCGGACTGGTTGAGACTTCCACAAACCTGGCAACTGTCAAATCTGAAAATGGAGTGATTGCTGTCAAATGCCTTTTGAGAAGTTCAGTGGATTCTGCCAAGGATGATTTGTGCGAACAAGTAGAAAGCGTCTTTTCGCTGGCAGGTGCCATGGTTAGTTTTGACGGGGCATATCCTGGATGGAAACCTAACATGGATTCCGCTATTCTTCAACAGATGAAGCAGATATATGAAAACAAGTTTGGAAGAATACCGGAAGTAAAGGCCATCCATGCAGGACTGGAATGTGGTATTTTGGGTGGAAATTACCCACACTGGGACATGATATCCTTCGGGCCGACCATGCGGTTTCCTCATTCGCCAGACGAAAAGGTAAATGTACCGACGGTGCAGAAATTCTGGGATTTTTTGGTGGAAACACTGAAGCATGCCCCACTGAAATAGACCCCTTCAGGCGTTAGGAATATCCCGGTTTGGCTTCTCCCCAAACCGGGATTTTTTTTCAGATTTAAAGCGTAAATTTGGTTTGCTCAAACGAGGTTCGAGGCAATTGTGCCCTTACTACTAAATGGAAAGTGAAATGACCAGGAAAATTCACCTACTTCTGCTTATTGCCATGGTTCTGCCACTTTTTTCTTTGGCAGAAATTAAGAAAATTGGTACCCCCTTTATCCGCAATTTCCCCAAACGTGAATACAAGGCAGGTACACAAAACTGGGACATCGCTCAGGACAAGCGGGGATTTATTTATACTGCCAACAACGAAGGACTGCTTGTCTACGATGGAAATCAGTGGCAGTTGTATAAAATGCCCAATTCATCCATCGTTCGTTCCTTGTTTGTAGATCAAAAAGGGGAAATCTATGTTGGAGCCTACAATGAATTGGGAAAGATGGTTACCCTCCCGAATGGTAAAATGGTATTCCAATCCTTGAAGAAATATATTCCAACTGAATATCAGAATTTTGATGACATATGGAGTGTTTTTTCCTTTGAAAACAAGGTCATCTTTCAATCCTACAATTGTGCATTTGTCTGTTACAACGATACCAATATTTCCGTTTTGAAGGCACCGGGTCGTTTTCACCATGCCTTCAAGGTCAACGATCGCGTTTTTTTCAACGACCTGCAGGAGGGGCTTTTTGAGTTCGACGGAAAAAATCTCCAGTCAGTACCCGGATGTGAACGGTTGAAAGGATTGCAAATCTGGTCAATCATGCCATTTATTGGTACTGCAGACTTGCTCATCGGAACACTGAACGATGGATTGTTCAGGTATGATGGTAACAAAACGGAGGAGTGGGGTGGTCAGACCAATCAATTCCTGAAGGAGAACCAGATTTTCTGTTCCTCATCTATCCGTGACCAATATTATGTGATTGGAACGATCCAGAATGGCGTTGTGGTATTGGACCTGAACGGAAATATCATTCAGCATTTTTACAAGAAAAACGGATTGCAGAACAATACCATCCTAAGTCTGTTCACAGATCGATCCGAGAATTTGTGGCTTGGGCTGGACAATGGGATTGATTATGTCAATATTAATTCTCCCATCACTTTTCTCCAGAATACGGAAGGTATAGGAGCTGGATATGTAGCCATGGTAAAGGAGAAGAAACTTTACCTCGGCACCAACCAGGGACTGTTTGTGACGGATTGGCAGGGCAGTGGACAGATCGGCAATTTCACCCTGATACCTGGAACCTTGGGTCAGGTGTGGTCCCTGGATATACTGGATGGAGTGCTGCTCTGCGGCCACAACAATGGCACTTTTGAAATTGATGACGACAAAGCGGTGGTCATCGACAGAACTCCGGGGGGCTGGAAGTATTTGCAGCTTAAAAATCATCCGGGTTACATGATCGGTGGAACCTACAGTGGTTTGACCCTTTTCAAAAAAGAGGGAAGCCATTGGCGTTTTCAAAAGGCAATTAGAGGGTTCAATGAGTCATTCAGGGTCTTCGAGGAAGATGAAAACGGAGATTTGTGGATGAGTCATGGTTTCAAGGGAATATTTAAAGTGACGCTTGACAACAGCCTTGATTCGGTCATCTCTTCCAGGTTTTACACTTCTGAAGATGGACTGCCAACCAACTACAATTTAAATGTTTACAAAATTAAAAACAGGATTATTTTCACCTCCAGATCAGGGGTTTATGAGTACAATTCCCAAAGTGATCATTTTGAAAAATCTGTGTTTTTTAACCAGTTGCTTCAACCTGTCACAGATATCTCATTTTTAAAGGAGGACAGGAAAGGGAACATATGGTACATTGCATGGTTCAATTCAGTAAACAGGGCAGGAATGTTCAGGTTAAGGGATGATTTAAGGTACCAGCACATCTCTTCAGCCTTTGTCATCCTGGCGGGGAAATTTATCAGCGGGTTTGAGTCTGTCTATGAGTATACAGAGGAGAATTTTTTCATTGGTACAGAAGACGGGTTTGCCCACTTCAACCCCCGGATAGATTCCAATACAAATCCTGAATTTTCAACCTACATTACCAAGGCGGTTGCCATGCACCTTGACAGTACTTTTTACCTTGGGAACAGCTACATCTCCAGGAAAAGCGAAAAAGTCGTCAAATACCAGTTCCCATACAAGGGGAATACCTTCCGGTTTAACTATACTTCTCCTACCTATGATAATTCCGGGAACATTGAATACAGCTACAAGCTTTCCGGTTTTACAGAGGTATGGTCTGAATGGAGCAGCAGCTCCGTCAATGAGTATACCAATCTTCCCGAAGGTGATTTTGTATTTATGGTAAAGGCCAGAAATCCATTGGGAATTGAGAGCCTGACCGATCAGGTCGAGTTTAGTGTCCTGCCGCCCTGGTACAAAACAACCTATGCCTATCTGGTCTACTTTTTATTGTTGATTCTTGTAGTGATGTCAATCATGTGGATAATCTACCTCAGGATGGATATTTCCAGAAGAAAGGAGCGTCTGAAACACCTGCAGACCTATCGCCAAAAGGAACAGGAATATCTCCGCAATGCCCTCATTGATGAGAAGAAAATCATCAACCTGAAGAATGAGAAACTAAAGGCCGAGATGATTCACCGTGACAAGGAGCTGGCCAACCAAACGATGGACCTGATCCGAAAGAATCAGTTCCTACTGAGCATCAAAGAGGAGTTGCTGAAATTAAAGCGACCCAACAATGATTTTGCGCTGAACGACAAGATCAATTCGTTGATTGTCAAAATTGACAAGGATCTGGACCACAACAAGCAATGGGAAGTGTTTGAAACCGCCTTTGATGAGGTGCATGAAGATTTTTTGAACAGGCTCAAGGCTGCCTATCCCAATTTAACGCCCAAGGAGCTTCGTTTGTGTGCCTACCTTCGGCTGAATATCTCCTCCAAGGAGATCGCCCCTTTGATGAATATTTCGGTGAGAGGAGTAGAAATATGCCGTTACAGGGTGCGTAAAAAATTGGACATTGATCGGGATACCAACATGACTACATTTGTGATCAATTTTTAGCTTTGATGAAATACATTTTCTTAACATTGACTATATTGATGTAATAAATGTATTAGCATAATGTGTTTAAAAATATGAAAATGAATTATATAAGTAATTAGTAGATGTATTTTTGATGTATTAACAATTAATTGATGTTGTATTATTGATGTAGTAATAAATTGTTTGTTGATATTAATTAATGTTAAAATTGCACCCTAATATGAATGCTGGGGATTAAGTTTCCCGGAATTGTTAAGGTTAATTGAATTCTAACATTTATTTAAATTTATGAAACAAACGATTTTTGCTCTTTTGTTTTTGTTAAGCTCCTTTGCAGGATTTGCGCAGGAGCTTTCAGTAAAGGGTGTGGTCACATCGGCCGACGATGGGCAACCGATTCCTGGAGCGACTGTAGTCGTGAAAGGAAAATCAACGGGGATTACGACCAATCTGGATGGGGCTTATACCCTTAAAGTACCAGGGAATGCAACCCTAATATTCTCTTTTGTGGGATTGAAATCTCAGGAGATTGCTGTAAATAACAGGACCACCATCAATGTAATACTAGCCGCTTCGACGGAGGCAATTGAAGAGGTGGTTGTGGTTGGTTATGGAACACAAAAGAAAAGTGTGGTTACCGGTGCTATTTCAAGCGTGAAAGCAAAGGACCTTGAAAAAGTTGCACCTGGGCGCATAGATCAGGCTTTACAGGGTCGTGTTTCCGGAGTAACCGTCGCTGCCAATTCCGGTCAGCCGGGATCCAGTGCTACCATACGTGTTCGTGGTGTTACGACTTTTGGAGACGGTGGTAACAATCCATTGTGGGTCGTGGATGGTGTAGTTGTCGATGCCGGAGGTATTGGCTACCTTAATCAATCCGATATTGAATCCATCGAGGTACTGAAAGATGCTGCCTCCTCTGCCATATACGGCACCCGTGCAGCGACAGGAGTTATTCTAGTGACCACCAAGAAGGGGGTGGCCGGCAAAATGAGTGTCAATTACAATGGATTTTACGGGACCTCTCAACCGGCAAAAATTCTCAATTTACTGAATGCAACCCAATACGCTACCTTGTTGAATGAAAGATCAGTGGCAGGTGGTGGTAACATTGTATTTCCTGATCTTGGCGCCCTGGGTGTAGGGACTGACTGGCAAAAAGCGATTTTCAACAACAGTGCCAGGAGGTATTCACACGAATTAAGTTTGAGTGGAGGAAATGACAAATCCAACTTTTATGTCTCTTTCGGTATTCAAGACCAGGAAGGAATTGTAGCATCTGATATTTCCAATTTCAACCAGAAAAATATCCGTCTGAATTCGACCCACAAGATCTCCAGGATTTTCACATTTGGACAAACACTGGGATATACGCACCAAAAACAATTGGGTATTGGAAATACGAACAGCGAATTTGGAGGCCCCCTCAGTTCTGCCATCAATCTTGATCCTGTTACGCAGCTTGTCGTTACAGATCCTGCCCTGGCGAATGCAGCTCCCTACAGTGTCAATCCGGTCATCAGGGATTCAAATGGAAATCCTTACGGAATCTCCTCCATAGTTGGTCAGGAGATGACCAACCCCCTTGCTTACATGGAGACCAGAAAAGGTAATTATGGCTGGTCTGACAATTTTGTTGGGAATGCCTATCTGCAGGCACAAATCACCAAGAAATTGGTAGCCAGATCTACTGTTGGAGCCAAATTGGCCTATTGGGGTGATCAAGGCTACAATCCGGTATTTTACTTAAGTGCTACCAACCAGTTGCTAAAGAACAATATATACAAAAACAACTCCAGTGTCTTTAACTGGAATATTGAAAATACACTCAACTACTCTGATAAAATTGGAGATCACACCTTCAACCTTTTATTGGGACAGGCTGTCTATGTTGACAACAATGGAGGAAGTTCCAATGTAACTTTGTACGATCTTCCCATCAGCAGTTACGAAGATGCCTCCTTTAATTTCAACATTCCGGATGCCACCAACAGGGTAGGTGGAGCTTCAGATTTTGTACTCCACAAGGTGACCTCTCTTTTTACCCGTTTAAATTATAACTACAAGGAAAAATATCTTTTTACAGGGATCTACCGTCGTGATGGTTCCTCCCGTTTTGGCGCCAACAACAAATACGGGGTATTTCCATCCTTCTCCCTGGGTTGGGTAGTTTCCAGGGAAGATTTTTGGAAAGCCAACGATATCGTTGATCAGTTGAAGATCCGTGCCGGTTATGGCGTTGTGGGCAATGATGCCATCCGTGACTTCGGGTACCTGGCCACAGTTGGCGGAGGATTCAACTATACTGTTGGAAATACAGGGAAAATTACCACCGGTTATGCACCAGCTTCCTTGGATAATCCTGATTTGCGCTGGGAAGAGACTTCACAAACGAATATTGGTGTAGATGCCAAATTGTTCAAGGCTGTTTCACTTACCATTGAATACTACAAGAAGAAAACCTCTGGTATTTTAAGGCCTGTCACCATTCCCGGATATGTTGGAGTCTCCTCCTCTCCGGTTGGAAATATCGCTGATATGGAAAACAGAGGTTTCGAAGTCGAACTGGGTTACAACAAGAAATTTGGCGAGCTTAACTTTTCAGCCAATGGCAATGTGGCCTATCTGAAAAATGAAGTGACTTATGTTGCTTCTGATGCAAACTATATTACGGGTGATGCCTCCTTCCAATCCATGGGACCTGTCACCCGCACACAGGCAGGCGAGTCTTACAACTCCTTCTACGGATATCAGACAGCAGGTATTTTTCAAACACAGGCCGAAGTTAACGCCTATACCAATGCGACAGGCGGTTTGATCCAGCCCAGCGCATTGCCTGGTGATTTCCGTTGGGTAGACAACAATGGAGATGGTAAGATAACAGACCTTGACAAGGCCTTCCTTGGAAATAGTATACCAAAATATACTTTCGGTCTGACCTTGAATTTTGAATACAAAAGCTTTGACATGATGGCGTTTTTATCGGGTGCAGCTGGCAACAAGGTTTTCCAGGGCTTGCGTCGTCTGGATATCAGCAATGCCAACTGGCAAACTGATGCCATGACCCGTTGGACAGGAGAAGGAACCTCCAACGATTACCCCCGGCTCACCAGCAGTGATCTCAACAACAATTTTGCCTATATGTCCAACTTTTATTTGGAAAAGGGTGATTATTTGCGGCTTAAAGTGTTTCAGTTAGGCTATACACTGCCAACAGACCTTGTAAACAAAATAGATGCAAGCAAGGTTCGCTTCTATTTATCGGCTGAGAATCTGTTCACCATGACCAAGTATACAGGTTATGATCCTGAAATTGGTGGTGGAGTTTTTGGCATAGACAAGGGTGTTTATCCCCAGGCACGTTCGTTTATGCTTGGTGTTCAATTACAATTTTAAAAATACAGAGATATGAAAGTAAAAGTATTCAATTACTTATTCATAGCAGTAGCCATGGCTTCTTCGTTGGGCTCCTGCAACAAGGCATTTCTTGAAGTTGAACCGAAAGGTCAGTTTCTTTCAGCCAATTACTATGCAGACAAGGATCAGGCATATGCTGGTCTGGTCGGTGTCTATGATGTTTTGCGTAAAAACTCCGGCGGATTTGAGAACATGATTTCGATGATGAACGCAGGGTCTGATGATCATTTTGCCGGTGGCGGTGGTGCATCCGACGGTGCCGGAATTCAAGGTTTCTCAAATTATACCCTAAATTCAACCATCGTACCTGGGAGTTTTTGGAGCGACCATTACCAGGGAATTTTTAGGGCAAATACCTTGTTGTCAAAACTGCCTGACATTGCCATGGATGCAGCCCTGAAAGCCAGATTTACTGCAGAGACCAAGGCATTGCGTGCTTTCTACTATTTTAACCTGGTACGAATGTTCAAAAATGTGCCGTTGTTGCTCGATCCTTTGACTGCCACCAACATGTATGATGTAACGCAAGCCACTCCGGCTGCAGTATATGCACAAATCGAAAAGGACCTGACAGAAGCCATTGCTGATTTGCCGGCTACCATTGCAGCAACTTCCGAGGCTGGTCGTTTGTCGAAAGGTGCAGTACAGGCAATTTTGGGCAAAGTATACCTCTATGACAACAAAGCCTCCCTTGCAGCGGCACAATTGGCACAAGTCAATGGGACCCCCGGAGGAACAAGTCAATACGGCTACCGGTTGCTGGCAAACTTTGGTGATCTTTGGGTAACCACCAATAAATTCAACACAGAATCGATCATCGAAGTCAGCCATAGCAGCGCCGGTAATTCAGATTGGGGCTGGTGGGGTAGCAGCAGTGACGAAGGCAATTCATTGAACGTGATGGTGGGTCCAAGAAGTTATTCCAGACCTGCGGGTTCTACGGCAGAGGATATTCCTTCCGGATGGAGTTTCAATGTCTTTACACAGGATTTGTATGACGCCATCAAATTGGATCCGCGTTTTGGTGCGACAGTTTTTGACCTGAAGGCACTGAAGGCTGCAGGGAAGGCTGATTACATCGGTGGATACCAGGATACCGGATATTTTCTTAATAAATTTTTGCCACGACGTGCTGATGTTAGAACGGGCGGGGGATCAATGGAGCTGAATTATAAACAGGATACCTATGTAATCCGGCTGGCTGATACCTATCTGCTGGAAGCAGAGGCGCTCGGAGCGACAGGCACAAGGGCTCAGGCTCTTTTGGATGCTGTAAGGGCCAGGGTTGGATTGCCCTCTGTGCCAGTTTCCATGAATACGGTAAAGGCAGAAAGGAGGCTGGAACTTGCAGGCGAAGGTCACCGGTTTTTCGACCTGGTCCGCTGGGGTGATGCTGCGTCT
>CAZVTL010000130.1:0-10697 GCA_964630075.1 uncultured Tangfeifania sp. | reverse complement strand
GCCTCAACAAAAAACTGGTTTTCGACAAGGATAAAAAACAGATTACCAGCAGCAAGACTGGCAATGAACTGTTGGTCGGTCCGCCTCCACGGAAAGGATGGGAGCAGTTTTACAAATTGTAGGAATCGGTTTTCAGAGATCAGAAATTTTAGGGTACCAATCCCCAACTGAAAAAACAAAAAATTGAACAAGATGAAGGAACTAAACAGACGAAAATTTATACAACTATCCGGTACAGCTGCTGCTTCGGTGATCGCCGTTCCCACGATCATTTCAGCCTGTGCCCGGGGTAAAAACGGCCATGTGGCTCCATCCGACAGGATCAACCTGGCCTTCATTGGCTCCGGCAACCAGGCCATGAACGACATCCGGGAATTCATTGTTGACAAACGGGTACAGATCGTTGGGGTCTGCGACGTCAACAAACAAAGTACCGGATATTGGGATGGCAGACCCGGAGGTCGTGAAGTCGGGATCAACCTGGTCAACGATACCTATACGCAGCTTTATGGTAAGAAATACAACTCCTGCCGCGGATTCGAAGATTTTAGGGAGATCATTGCCAACAAGGAGATCGATGCTGTGGAGGTGGTTTTACCCGACCACTGGCATGCCATCCCAGTGCTTATGGCTGCAAAAGCCGGGAAAGATATTTATTGCCAGAAACCTCTGGCCCTGACCATCCCCGAAGGAAGAGCCATGGTGGATGCGGTGAAGAAATACGGTGTGATTTTTCAGACCGGCAGTCAGCAGCGGTCGGATGAAAATTTCAGACGCGTGTGCGAACTGGTACGCAACGGACGTATCGGAAAGTTGCAGACCGTTGAATGTGGACTGCCATCCGGTACCCCGGATTACGGGAAAACAGGCCAACTGACGGAGAGCACTCCGGTTCCGGCAGGATTCGATTACGAAACCTGGCTCGGGCCTGCCCCGGAGGCACCTTACTGCCCGGCCCGCACCCATGTGAATTTTCGCTGGGTACTCGACTATTCAGGTGGTCAGGTAACCGACTGGGGAGGCCATCATCCCGATATCGCCCAATGGGGGATGGATACGGAACGGACAGGTCCGGTGAGGATTCAAAATGCAAAAGCCCAATGGGCTCTCCATCCGGTCTGGAATACAGCCACCGACTATTACTTCGAATGCCTCTATGCCAATGGAGTGAAAATGATCATCTCCAGCAAACTCAGGGGTGGTGTAACCTTCCGCGGCAGCGAAGGATGGGCATGGGTCAATCGCGGCAAAACAAGTTATCAATTGTTTCCCGAAACGCTGAAAGACTCGGTGATTGCTGATTCTGAGATCCATCTCTACAAAAGCGACAACCATTTCAGAAATTTTATCGACTGTGTCATTTCACGGGAAGAGACCATTGCCCCGGCAGAGATTGGCCACCGCTCCATCACCATGTCACACCTGGGCAACATCGCCATGAAACTGCAACAGGACCTGGATTGGGATCCCGTAGCCGAGAAGTTTGTTGGCAATGACCTGGCTAATGGCATGCTTGCAAGAAAAATGAGGGAGCCATGGGCCTCCGTTTACAAAGAACACCTGGTAAAAATTTAACCGAACAGCCATGAGAAAACCTATTGTCCTGCTAACCATGTTCCTGTTGTTTGGGAATTTAGTTGCCCAGACCCGCATCGATTCATTGGACGTTTACGGACGGGAACAATTCATGCCGGCCACACAGTACAAATGGGACTGGGGACAGGCCACCATGCTCAATTCAATGGTTCATCTCTACAATTCCAAACCGGAAGCGGAAAAGAAGGTCTACCTTGATTACATCAAAACAGCCATGGACCTTACCAGGAAGGATGCCAACGGATTGCATCCAAATGCAGTAGCCTCCGGCCATGGGATGGCTTTCCTGGCCAAAGTAACCGGGGATCCAAAGTACGCCGAAATGGCCAACAAAATTTTCGCAGATTATCTGACCACCCCAAGAACCAAGGCAGGTGGGGTCTCCCACCGGACCGAAACCATTGAAATGTGGGACGATACCATCTACATGATCAGCATGTTCCTGCTGGAGATGTACAGGTACACCGGGGACGAAAAATACCTGAAGGAACTTTTGAATCAATATATTATCCACAAGGAGAAACTGGCCGATAAAAAATGGGGACTATGGGTACATGGATACGATGACGACAACGACGACTACAAAGACCGTTGCTGCCAGCTTAATTGGGCCAAAATGACACCGGAGCGAAAAAGCATCGAATTCTGGGGACGCGGCAACGGTTGGGTGGTCATGGCGTTGGCCGATGCATTGCAAACCGTTCCCGCCAAATCCAACTATTACAAGGCATTTGCGAAAGAGCTGAAGGAGATCACCGCAAAACTGCCTCAACTCCAGGATCCCAAAACCGGGATGTGGTACCAGTTGCCCATCTATCCTGGTATGGCGGGCAATTATGTCGAAAGCTCCTGCACCGCCATGTTTGCCTATGGCATCGCCATTGGGGTAAGGATGAAGGTCTTGAACAAAAAAACCTTCCTGCCGGTAGTTCAGAAAGCCTATACCGGATTGCAGCTACACGCTACCAAAAGGGAGGGAAAATACCTGATCCCCACCCAAGTCTGCGAAGGAACCTGCATCGGCGACAGGGCTTACTATTTCGGACGAAAAACGAAAGAGGGGGTGAATTATGCCATCGGCGCCTACATCATGCTCGGACTGGAATATGAAAAACTGAAGCCTTCAACTTATTGACATGAGAAAGATACTCCTGCTTTGTGGCTTTGCCTGTATCGCACTGCTGCCCCTCTCCGCACAGAAGATTGGCTCCGTTAAAATTCCCCGGATGCCAGACCCGGCTGCACGGAAGGCCACCCTGGAGCAGATGTGGGCTGCCCTGCAGAAAACCCCGCCACAGTTGGGCGTCCGCGATGGATTCCTTTTCCTGGTGGATGCCCTGGATGCTGGATTTCTGAAACCGGACCAGGTAGAGTGGGCGCTGAAGTTGCTTCAAACCCGCGCCATTTCCGATCCGGCTGCAAAAAGCTATGGCAACATGTACTGGGGGTGGTCTGAAACCGGCGGAGATGTGGGCGATGGAAACAACGTTCAGTTTTGTGTCCAGTATGGTCTTCTCATCAAACTTCTTTTCGATGACCGCCTTTCGGCTGAAGCACGCAGGACACTGGATCAGATCTTCGAACTGGCCCTCAAAGGGATCCGGAACCAACCCATACGGATCTCCTACACCAACATCTACCTGATGAGAATCTGGAACATGGCGGCATTGGGACAGATTTACCAACAGCCATCCGTTGTGGAAGAGGGTAGGAAATTCCTGGACACCTGGCTCAACCATGTGGCTCAGTATGGTAACCGCGAATACGACAGTCCCACCTATTGCGGGGTGGATCTGGAATCCCTGCTGCTGCTCCACCGTTTTTCGACGGATAAGGATATCAAGCAGAAGGCTTCCGATGCGATCCGGTTTTTCATGAACGACCTCTCTGCCCACTACAACGAAGGGGGCGGCTTTCTGGGTGGCGCCCACAGCCGCGACTACAACCGCGTCTTTGGCCGCGACCTGCTGGAAGAAAAATACATGGATCCCCTGCTCGGCAGGAAAAGCACCAATACCCACCTTTTCCACCAACTCTGCCTGGATGAACTGCAAACCATCGGCCTTTCCCCACAGCAGAAGGAACTGATGCACCGCAAAAACAGGTTCATTTTGCAACGGTGGGATAGCCTTGCCCATACTTACGCCTGCGACTACGTCGGCGACAAAGTCTCGATTGCCTCCTCCAACCAGTCCTATAGCCCTGACGACAAGGCCTTTGTCATTTACCTGAGCAGTCCGAAGGTTCCCCAGATGCTGAACATCGCATACAACATGGAGGGAAGAAACGATCATTACGGAACCTGGGCCGCAGAAGGAATGGGGGAGAAGACGAAACACCTCATGCCAGCCAACTACCCCTCCAATGGCGGCTGGGGCAAAGCCCGCCACCTGATGTATTTCATGCAGTCGGCCCAGAACAAGGGTGAATTTGTGATGCTGGCAATGGGTGAAAAAGACCACAACTGCATCAACAACTACCTCAACTCTACCATCATTCTTCCCAATACCTTTGACGAAATATGGCTGGGAAACAAAAAGATCAGCCTTCCGGGAACGGGAAAAAAGGAGTCGCTCGATGAGAGCAATACCTTTTTTGCCCGGTTCGAAGAGGTGGCAGTGGCCATCCGGATCCTTTGGGACAATGCCGATCCGGGCATAAGAATGGCCCTTTGCAACGACGGGTTCTCCTACCAACCCAGCAGGGAGAACTTCAGCATGGCCAACAATCGTGGGTTGCGCCTTACCCTGCAGCATCCCGGCAACGGGAAAGGGGCCATCGCCATGTGGTGGAAAACCGAAGAGGGAATCAACTCCGCAGCCGAATTTCAACAATTCAGGCAAAGGGTATTGAAAACCCCGGTAAAAGTGGATCAAAAAGAGGGAATTCTGGATATATCGGTTCAAACACCATTGGGAATGCTTGGGGTTCAAACGGATCTTTTGGCCAGGAAGAGACTGAATTATTACAATCCCTCAACCCTGCCGGATGACTTTTTATTCCAGGTCGACGGCATCGAAATTGGTAAACCTGTGATGGAAAAATACAAACTAAAATCTTCCAAATGAGACTGCTACTACTTTTTATTATGTTGACACTTGCCTTTAGCGAGGCGAAAAGCATTCAGCCACCCTACAAGCCAACAGTGCTTTTGGCCGAATTGGTCAAATTGAACGATGCCGATGTATCCAAATCCCTGCAGTGGCAATGGACAGATCCAAACCATCCGCATTGTGGTGCCATTTTCGATGGCGACAGTATCGTCACCCCCATCGGAACTGCCTATTTTATCCAGAAACTGATGTGCAGCTATAGCTATCCTGACTCAAAATACTACCGGTCGAAGGAGCTGCTCAACCGGATGACGCTCGCCGCCGGCGGACTCATCTCCCTGCAGCACGAAGATGGAACCATCGACCTGGTGAATACCAACTTCCACTCAACTCCCGACCTGGGCTTCACCATCTATCCCATTGCCCTTGCCTATTCCCTGATGCTTCAGAAGAACAAACTGGAGTACGGAGAACTTCCCTCACTTCTCAAAAAATACCTGCTGAAATCGGGTGAAGCGCTGACGGTTGGTGGTGTCCACACCCCCAACCACCGATGGGTGATAACAGGAGCCCTTGCCTGGTTGTACCGATTTTTCCCCGATCCGAAATACCTGGCCAGGGCCGACCAGTGGTTGGCTGAACGGGTCGATATTGACCCGGACGGTCAGTACAACGAAAGAAGCACCTCTGTATATACCCCGGTTACCAACCGGTGCCTGATTGATATCGCCCGGTACATGCACCACGACTATCTTCTCGACCATGTGAGGAAAAATCTGGACATGACCTTCTACTTCGTTCGCTCCACCGGCGAAATCGCCACCGAGTCATCCAACAGGCAGGACAAATACATTGTGAGCGACATGTCGGGCTACTACCGCTTCTACCGCTACCTGGCCCTGAAGGACCAGAACAGCCGATACGCGGGGATGGTAGAATACATTGAAAAAACGGTCCCCCTGGCCAATCTTGGAGGCATGCTTCCCTATTTTCTGGAAGATCCCTCCCTGCTGAAAGAGATCCCTACCCCAACACCTCTGCCTACCAGCTACGAAAAACAATTCACCTACTCTGACATGGTACGGATCAGGGACGGAGAGCGGGATATGTCGATCATGACGAAAAATACAACACTCTTCAGCTACTTCAAAGGCAAGGCAGCCCTGGAAGGGATGCGCCTCTCGGCCGCATTCTTTGGCAAGGGACAGTTTCAAAGTGAAAAAATCGAGAAGCTGGGCGATACCTATATCCTTTCAGCCTCGTTGACAGGGCCTTACTACCAGCCGCTTCCCAAAGAGAAGATCCCATCCGACGGTGAGGCGTGGGGGAAAGTTCCCCGCACAGAAAGGGAACAGTCGGAAATACAAAGCCTCGACACAAAGATCACCATCACCAACAAGGAGGGGAAGGTCTTTGTCAAGGTCTCTGTGCAGGGACCGGAGAACCTTCCTGTAAGTCTGGAACTGGGTTTCCGCCAGGGTGGTGTCCTTGAAAATGTTACAAAAAAAGGGGGCACGGAGGCTACCTACCTGATCAAGGAGAATGGTTACGCGACCTATACCAAAGATGGAAATACCATCCGGATTGGTCCGGGTGTTTGCAAGCACAAGACCACCCAGTTGAGGGGAGCACTCCCGAAACTGGTAGCCGATTGCCTCTATTTCACCACATTCGCTCCTTCTGAATTTGAATTCACCATCGAATAATAACAAATTTACATGGATCTAAAGCTGAAACTCTCAGGCATTTTATTGGCCTCAACCTTGCTTTTGGGCAACGCTCCCCTGCAGGCTCAGGTCGTCGATTTCCAAAAGGGCCAACTTCTGTATGAAAATTCAATGAGGTCTGAAACAGATCTCTCCGGATGGAAGATGGAAGGGGTTGGCGTGGTCGAATTCCGCGGCGACTGGATGGAAATGTACTCCCCCGGAGAGCAAAGCCACCATGTCTATTGGTGTCCTATGGAATTTCCGGCAAGCTTCATTGCCGAGTGGGAAGCCCAAAACCTCGAAACGGATGCCGGATTGTGCATCATCTTCTTTGCTGCCAAAGGGAAAAAAGGCGAAGACATCTTCGATCCCACCTTCCCGAAACGGGATGGGACCTTCAACCAATACACCCAAAGCAAATTCTTCAACTGCTACCACATCTCCTATTATGCCAATGGGCGCGACAATCCCGGTAGGGAGATCTCTCACCTTAGGAAAAACAGCGGATTCGAACTGGTACAGGAAAAAGAACCTGGCATTCCAGTCAAATCTACCGCCATTCACCGGCTCAAACTTGTAAAAGATGGAGCAAGGATCGTGATGTGGGTGGATGACCGGAAGATCATCGACTGGCTGGACGACGGCAAAAAATATGGCCCCATACTGCAGGAGGGGAAAATCGCCTTCAGGCAGATGGAGTGGACCCGATTCAGGTACCGGAATCTCAAGGTCTGGAATCTCAAAAAATCCTAGAAAATCTTTTCATCATGAAATAATATGCAAAGCGGTCTTTGACCGATATTTCGACAAATGGATGCTAATCAACAGGGCCACAAAGAAGCAAATTTAAACTAGAAACCAAACAGAATCCAATTAACTACTCATTCACCATGCGCAAAAAACTCAAGTGGAAATACCTTTTTATCCTAACAGGGATAGCTATTGCTGCCAGTCTTGTGGTGGATCTCTACCGGATCTCATCTTACAAACCATTGCCTCAACGCCCCGAAAAAAAGATCGACCTCCTGCAGGATCAGATCTACGCGGAACTCACTGAAGGAGCGACCAACATTGAATGGAGCCGACTGAATGGCACTCTCGAATACATTGATGGTCAATACGACTGCTCAGATTTTCGTCTGGTGAACCTCGTACGCATCCTCTACGAATATGGCGACCTGATTCCGCCGGATACAAGGACCAAGATAGACAATACCCTCCTCAACTTCAGATACTGGTGGGACGAACCAGGAGAGAATTCGATGTGCTACTGGAGCGAAAACCACCAGGTACTCTTTGCCGCAGCAGAATACCTCGTGGGTCAAAAATATCCCGACAGGTTGTTTCCCAAAAGTGGCCTGACAGGGAAGCAACACATGGAGAAGGCGCGCAAAAGGGCCCTCGACTGGATGGAAATGCGCTGGAAATATGGTTTTACGGAGTTCTATTCCAACGTATACTACATCGAAGACATCGGTGGCATGATCAACCTGATCGATTTTGCCGACGAGGAGGTTTCGAAAAAGATGCAGATCATCATGGACCTGCTGCTTTACGATGTAGCCTCACAAAATGTGAAAAATATGTTCATCTCGGTAAGCGGCAGGGCCTATGAGGGCAACCGGAAAGGTGGTCCCAACGCAACTTTAGGCGGAATCACCAACTACTACTGGGGCAATAGTGAAAAGATCGGCCGGGGGATGCTGCTGGGCATGGGAACCACCAAAAAATACTTTCTTCCGCCGGTGATCAGGGAAATTGGAAGGGATACAAACAATGTGGTCATCAAACAAAGCAATGGACTGGATATTTCTGAGCTTAAAAAGGAGGGCTACTATGGCTCCGACAACAAAAGCATGATGATGCAATGGGGCATGGAGGCATTTTCCAATCCGGAGATAATCAGGAATACGCTTGCCCTCGTGCGCCGGAACGATATGTTCTCGAACAGCTTCCTGACCGACCTGAAAATGCTCGATTTTACCCTGCTCAGGCTGCTTCACCTGGAACCATTGCTCCTTCGGATGGTCAACCCGCAAACCAATGGCGTGGCCATTCAGAGAGGCAATACCTATACCTTCAAGACAAAGGACTATTCGCTCTATTCCGTTCAGAACCACCATCCAGGCACCTATGGCGACCAGCAGCATGTGGCCGGCATGAACATTGGCAACTCCTTCGCTGTTTTTCATGCCCACCCTGCTCTTGAAAAGGAGAAGAAAAATCAGTCGCCCAACTACTGGGTGGGTTACGGACATTTCCCGAAAGTGGCCCAGGAGCGGAATGTCAGCCTGGCCATCTACAATACGCCGGCAAAGAAAGGATGGATGGAGGAAGCGCTGCTGGACTATACCCATGCATGGTTCCCAAAAGCGCAATTCGATACCACGGTGGTCACCGGAAATTATGCACTGGGGAAGAAAGGAGAGACCTATTGTGCCTTCATTGGCCGAAATCCGATCACTTTCAGGGAAAATTCCAACGACAACCTGGTTCAACCGGGAAAGCAATCCTTCTGGATCACCGAAGCGGGATCCAAATCGGAGGATGGCTCTTTCGAAGCATTCTGTGAAAGAATTCAGAAGAACCCACTGACCTTTGATGCCGAAAAACTGGTACTGAACTATCAATCCAAAGGGAAACAGTTCCTATTGACCTTCGATGGCGATTTTCAGGTGAATGGACAGATGGTCCATACAGACTATCCCCGCTTCGATGCGCCCTACATCCAGGCCAAAAAGAAAGCCGAAACCATGACTTTCCATTTCAATGGAAAATCACTGTTTCTGGATTTTTACAACATGAAACGAGTGTTTTAAAAAGCATCATGAATGTCACAATCAAAAACAAAATCCTTGGTGATATCTTTGTGACTTGGTCTCTTCGTGGCAAAAAAGCTATCTGCCACAAAGACACCAAGTCACAAAGGTTCACAAAGGGATAATAAAACAAAATTAACCGGCATGATTACCAAAATTATCCTACGATTCGTCTCTCTATTTCTGGTCGCAGCATGGTCAACATCTGCCCATGCACAGCAAAACCAATCAGAAAAACTGCAGCTTCAAGCCCAACCCTCCGAAGTGGGCAAAAAATTGGTCAGCTACATCGCAGACAAACGGTTTGGCTGGCGCTACCAGAAGGTTTGCACCTATTACGGCAGCCTGATCTTTGCAGATGCCATCCACGAAACCAAAATAGCTGACAGGATGCGGGAAGGATACACTCCCTATTACAAAGGTTCCAGGAAGAACCACATCGGTCATGTCGATTACAATGTCTTCGGCATCTGGCCCTTCGAAATGTACCGCCAGACCGGCGACAAAAAATACCTGGACAAGGGAAAACTCCTGGCCGACAATGAATACAAAACCGCCCGTCCCGACGGACTCTCCACCTACACCCGCTTTTGGGTCGACGACATGTACATGGTGGGCTCGCTCCAGGCACAGGCCTACAAATCCCTGAAAGATACGCTCTACCTCAACAGGGCAGCCCGGCAGCTCGTGGTCTACTGCGACAAGTTGCAACGCCCGAACGGACTCTTCTACCACCGCGACGATGCCCCTTTCTACTGGGGACGCGGCAATGGATGGGCAGCCGCCGCCATGGCAGAAGTATTGCCACTGCTGCCTCCCGACAACCAATACTACGCACCATTGATGGCCTCCTACCTTAAAATGATGGAAGCCCTGTTGGGATTTCAGGCAGCAGATGGCATGTGGCACCAGCTGCTCGACGATCCGGCAAGTTTTGCCGAGAGCTCCTGTACCGGGATGTTTCTCTTCGCAATGGCCACGGGCGTTGAAAAAGGGTGGTTACCCGGCAACAAATACCTCGACAAAGTGACGAAAGGATGGAATGCCCTGGCGGGATATGTCAATGAAAAGGGAGCCGTCAGGGAGGTCTGTGTCGGCACCAATGCCAAAGACAACAAAAAGCACTACCTGACCCGTCCGCGCCATACCGGCAATTACCATGGGCAGGCTGCCGTTTTGTGGGCCGCAACGGCGATGGTGAAACTGCAGGAAATTCAACCATAAATCATGAAGATACCTGTTCCCATTTCCAAAGTAACATTGGTTTTATGGATGTGCCTCGCTCTTTGCAGCTGCAGGGAGGAGGCGGTTGTAAAAAATGAACCGGGCATCGATAATTCGAACCATCCACAGATCGCATACTGGTTTCTCACCCCCGAAATCCTGGTCCACGACAAATACCTGAACGACCTGGATGAGATGATCGACCAGACCCTGTTCGATTTCATTTTCCTGGATGCCCGAAACGGATGCAGCTTCGACAACGTGGAGGTGATGCATCCGGTCTTGGAAAAAATTGT
>CAZVTL010000129.1:0-10743 GCA_964630075.1 uncultured Tangfeifania sp. | reverse complement strand
CGAAAAATCACAGGCCATGGGTTCAAAGATTGCAGTCGCGGCAGATATCCTGGCTTTGGCACTTTTAACTCCACCCGGGGAGTGGGGGGCAGACATCGTATTTGGATCTACACAGCGCTTTGGGGTCCCCATGGGCTACGGGGGACCATCTGCAGCTTTTTTCGCAACGCGCGAGGCATACAAAAGGGACCTTCCCGGTAGGATCATCGGTGTTTCAAAAGATTCGGAAGGAAAACCAGCCCTTCGCCTGGCCTTGCAAACCCGCGAACAACATATCAAGCGGGAGAAGGCAACTTCCAACATTTGTACTTCGCAGGGATTGCTGGCCACCATGGCCGGGATGTACGCCGTTTACCACGGACCGGAAGGGATCCGCAACATTGCCGGACGCGTACACAGCATCGCCACATTGATAGCGCTCGAGGTAAATAAGCTGGGATACTGCTGCGAAACCTCTTCCTTCTTTGATACGCTCAAGATCTCCTTGCCACGCCATGTTAAAAGAGAGGATATTGAATGGCTATCCGTAGCCCTGGAGATGAATTTCAGGTATTTTGAACAGGGAGAGGTCGGCATCAGTGTCGATGAAACCACCAACCTTGAGGATATCAACTGGATCCTGGAAGTTTTTGCCAAGGCAGCCAACAAAGTGGTCCCCACGATTGCGGCGATGCCGGAATTGTACAGCATCCCATCCGGCTTTGCCAGAAAATCCGGCTTTTTGAAACAGGAGGTATTTAGCAAATACCGGTCTGAAACAGAGATGGCACGTTACATCAAAAGACTGGAAAAGAAAGACATATCGCTGGTACACTCCATGATTTCGCTTGGATCTTGTACCATGAAGCTCAATGCGGCAACTGAAATGCTTCCACTTAGCTGGATTGAGTTCAATGGCATTCACCCCTACGTTCCCAAAAATCAGGCAATGGGTTACCATGAGATGATGGAGGAGATGCGCAGGGATTTGGCTGAAATTACAGGTTTCGCAGATCTCTCCTTCCAACCCAACTCAGGGGCAGCCGGAGAATATGCCGGTCTGCTGGTGATACGCGATTACCACAAGAGCAGGGGAGAGGGTCACCGAAATGTGGTCATCATACCCTCCTCTGCCCACGGTACAAATCCGGCGAGTGCCGTAATGGCCGGTAACAAGGTGGTGGTCGTTGGATGTGACGACCATGGGAACATCAATGTGGAAGAGTTGAAGGCAAAGGCCGAAGAGCACAGGGAAAACCTGGCCGGGTTTATGGTAACCTATCCCTCTACCCATGGTGTTTTTGAGGCTTCTATCGTTGAGATGTGCGAGATTATCCACCAGAATGGCGGACAGGTGTACATGGATGGCGCCAACATGAACGCCCAGGTTGGGTTGACCAATCCTTCCCGGATCGGCGCTGACGTTTGCCACCTGAACCTGCACAAAACTTTTGCCATACCGCACGGCGGCGGAGGTCCCGGCGTCGGGCCGATCGGAGTTGCCAAACACCTGGTCGAATTTCTTCCGTCACACCCTGTCATGAACAATGGACATGTGGGCATGCATGCCGTTTCGGCTGCCCCCTGGGGAAGTGCCTCTGTCCTGCCCATTACCTATGGGTATATCAAGATGCTGGGAGCCGATGGCTTGACCGAAGCGACCAAAATAGCCATCCTGAATGCCAACTACATCGCAGCCAGGCTAAAGGACAACTATGGAATCCTATATACGGGAGCCAACGGACGCGTGGCCCATGAAATGATCCTGGAGTGCCGCCACCTGAAAAATGCGGCAGATATCTCTGAATCCGATATCGCAAAAAGATTGATGGATTACGGATTTCATGCACCAACCCTATCGTTCCCTGTCCATGGTACCCTGATGGTCGAACCAACTGAAAGTGAATCGAAAGAGGAGCTGGACCGTTTCGTGGAGGCCCTCAATTCAATCTATGACGAGATCAGGGAGATTGAGTCGGGCATAGCAGACCCAAAAGACAATGTCCTCATCAATGCACCCCATACACCGGATGTACTGACCGCCAACGAGTGGAATCATGCTTATTCCCGCGAAAAGGCATGTTATCCGTTGAACTGGCTAAGAGACAACAAATTCTGGGTTCCGGTTGGAAGGGTGGACAATGCCTATGGCGACAGAAACCTATTTTGTACCTGTGAACCATTGGAGAGTTATACCAATTGAAAATTGGGAAATTGGAAAATGTGGAAATGTGAAAATTGGAAAATGAAGCAAGTCCAAGATTTCAGATTGAAAGGAGCATTGTAAGGAGGTATCTAATTGGCGGACCAAATCGAAAACCGAAAATCCAAAATCCAAAATAAAGAGAGATGGTTATTTTTCCCAATGCCAAAATCAACATCGGTCTGAACATCCTAAGGAAAAGGGAGGACGGATACCATGAGATTGAAACGCTTTTCTATCCCATTGGCTGGAAAGATGCTTTGGAATATGTCGTAAACGGAGGAAACAGGGTCAACTTTGTCAGCAGTGGATTGGAGCTTGGTATTGATCCGGAGCAAAACATTGTATTGAAGGCCTACCGGCTGCTGCAGGAGGAAGTCACGTTACCCGGTCTGGATATTCACCTGCACAAAGTCATTCCCTCGGGTGCAGGACTTGGGGGTGGATCGGCCGATGCTGCCTTTTTTCTGAAATCACTGAACGACCATTTTGAATTGGGCTTTTCTCCGGGAAACTTAAAACTACTTGCAGCTAAATTGGGAGCTGATTGCCCTTTTTTTATCGAGAACAAGGTTGCTTATGCCAGGGGTATCGGAGAACTTCTCGAACCCGCAGGAATAAGTCTGAAGGGAGGTTTTCTCCTGCTGGTCAAACCTACGGTAGAGATCGAAACCAAGGCGGCCTATGGGGGTGTAGCACCAATGGCTTATCCATTTGATTTCAGGGCACTCCTAAGCGGTGACAAACAGGATTGGAAGGGTAAGATCAAAAATGATTTTGAACCTTCCCTTTTTGCCAAATTCCCACTGCTGGAAGGAGTTAAAAACAATTTCTACCGGCAGGGTGCCTGGTATGCCTCCATGTCGGGAAGTGGCTCCTCTGTATACGGTTTGTTTGAGCGTAAGCCACATGTCAACCCGGAAGAATTTCCACCCGGTTCCTTTATCTGGCAGGAAGAGCTATCATAAAAAAAAGGATGTCTTTCGACATCCTTTTTTTTATTTTGGAGTTATTGGATCAATAGAATTTTGCCCTTTTGTCTACAATCTCGGCACTTTCGCGCAACGCTTCAAATGCCTGTACAGAAACCCTGTAACCCAGGGCCATTTTGCTTTGGTATTTTTCGTTGGCAATGTCGGCATCAATTCCTTTGTTCACTGCGGTAGCTTTGATGACATAGACCCCATTGGCACCTGCAACTGGTTTGGAAACTGCTCCGTTTTCCAATGCCGAAGCTGCACCTGCAACAGCAGGCTCTACGCCAATACCCGTAATGGAATAAGACTCAAAGCTAATATCTGCTGCTTGTCCGACAGTGGTGCCAAGCGATGAAGCCAATGAGGCAAGATCACTTTTCCCTGCCATGGTTGTTTTCAGTTGTTCTGCTTTCTTCTCTTTTCTTAGCGCAAGTTCGATGGTTGGTTTGTTGGTGCTCACACTGGAGTAGCCTTTTTCCTGAATGGCGCTCAACATGGCCACCACAAACTGATTCCCCAGTTCAAAGATTGGCGTTCCTTCTGAACTGAGCACAGGCTCTCCGGTTTCAGTTTTGAAGGCAGCACGAACCAGCAATCTGGAGTTTTCCAGACCGGCAATCTCCTTGTCAGCTTCAAACACATTGGCCAGACGCTTGTTAAGCCCCTGTGTAGTTACAGATGCGCGGAAAGTCTTCAGGTCGCGGTTCTCTGCCGCAAACTTTGATGCCTGGGAGTAGGTCTGCTGATAGGTCTGACTGCTGGGCTCAATGTTGCGTACAATCGTTGCAAGTTGAACATTTGGCGCAGTGTTTCCACGCTTGGTAACCTGTATCAAATGGTAGCCAAATTGGGTGCTTACGACCTGCAGTTCATTCACTTTCCCGAAGAAGGAGGCTTCGTCAAATGGTTTGACCATCACGCCTCTTTTGAACCATCCCAGTTCTCCCCCTTTGATCGCTGAACCTTCGTCTTTTGAATACTTGCGTGCCAATTCAGCAAAATCTGCACCGAGCGAGATAACTCTTTTCAGACTGTCTGCGGTATTTTTTGCCTGGGCTGCATCGGCCTGGTTGGCAACACTGATCAGGATGTGACGTGCGTTGACAGAATCAGGCAACTCTTCGAACTTCTGAACCTTGCAGATGTTCCAGCTTTGACCCTCTTTGTAGGGACCATAAATGTCGCCTGGCTTGCTGTTGAAGGCAAATTCGGCCAGGGTGGTTGGAAGTTCTGATTTCTTGAAAAAAGAGGCATCAAACTGCTTGTCTGAATTTACATTGACATAGGCTGCAGGGTCTTCAACAGCCGCAAATTCACTTTTAATGTCTGTGATCCATTTGATCACCTTGTCTTCATCCGACTTGGAAGCAACTACTGGAAAAAGAACGTATTCAATGTCGCGGTTGGCTTCCTGCTTGTACTTTTCCTTGTTGGCTGCGTAGTACTTGTCTACCTCTCCCTGGGTAACCTTGATGGTACTGTCGGAAATGGAGCTGTAGGGTTTGCCAACAAAATCAATATTTACCTTTTTGTTTTTACCCTCCAGGCTGTTCTTTGCCTCCTCTGTCGTTGTATAGATTCCTTTGATCAGCAGGTTGTTGTATTTTGTAAAGGAGCGTTCTTCAACAATTTGATTTTCTACAAACAGCCAGTAGTTGCGCTCCGGTCCGGTAGCATTGGATTGCTGGTATTTTAAGAATTGTATGAGGGCAGGACGGTTGATGGCCCCTGTTTTTTGATCACGGAACAAACTTTGGATGATGGCATGCGGATTTTCTCCCTGAACCAGGTCAAACAGTTCGTTTGGAGTGACATCAATTCCATGATTTGCATAGATCTCCTTCATGGTCATGTTCCTTACAAGGCTCATCCAGGTCTGTTCCCTGATCTGATCAGAAGTTTTCTGATCGAGGGAAGTCGATCCCGAATTCATTTTGTAAATATTGGAAAGATCGTCAATTTTCTGTTGAAATTCTTTAAAGTCAACACTCTTGCCTGCAATCTCCGCAACCACCTGTTCATTGCCTCTCATGATTGAACTACCTGATTGTACAGCATCTCCAAGGACAAATGCTGCCAGTGCCAATCCGATAAAGATGGTGATTCCAATTCCTGCACGGTTTCTGATTTTCTCTAATGTAGCCATCCGTTTTCTGCTTATTTTAATACTTTAACTGATAATCCTTTTTGGGATTTTTTGAGCGTACGAATATAGTAATTTTAAGATTTTAAATTTGGTCAAATTGCTCAATTTTGAAAAAAGCTGTTTTTTTTCACCGAACCGGTCTCTTATTTATTCCCCTTCCATATAAAGATGACCCTTTGTCTTGAAAAAAGACCAATTGGTCATTTGTGTATCCGACTTGAAGCCTCCTGATCCGGTGATGTAGTGATCTCCTTTTTTGATGCTGACAAATTGATCCGAGTAAATGAGATCTTCTACCTGGTGGTATTTTAACTCCTCCGATCTCAGGGTATCGCCTTCACTGTTGACGAGTACGACATTCCCGTTGGCCTCCCATCGCTTCTCCTTTTCGAAGTACTTTCCACGGTTCCCCGACATTTCAGAGATTATTTTCTTGTTCAGAT
Source organism: uncultured Tangfeifania sp. (assembly GCA_964630075.1). GTDB lineage: Bacteria > Bacteroidota > Bacteroidia > Bacteroidales > Prolixibacteraceae > CAINVV01. Next base: position 4,995 of record CAZVTL010000129.1, on the reverse strand, counting down.
CGTAGCGTTGCATCAGGAATCCTTCGGGGAAATCGTTGTAAGGCTGTTTGGGATCATCATAAATCAGCAATTTGGGTGCCTTGAGGTGGTATTTTACGACTCCTGAATCGGAATAGAAAGTTTCAAAATCAACAGCTTCCATGGCAGGAAGGGTCTTGCTGTTCAGTAGTTCGGAAGGTATGTCCGTAGATACTTTCGACCTGCAGGAAAAAAACAACAAAATTGACAGTATCCAGGGAATTAACCCTCTGGTTACCCTGAATACAACTCCGTTGGCAAAGTGTACTTTGAAACGATTGTTATTTGCGGTCATTTTGGTCATTGGGTATTTTTCAAGGGTCTTTCCGGTTTTTTTTCCCCGATGCTATCGGTCAATACCTGTTGGATTGCCTTTGTTGCCGGGGGAAAGGTGACATCCAGGTAATCGCTGCCATTTGGTTCTATCTCCTTCTGGATCGCTGTCCCCGCCAGGGTAAACCTGATCCACAAGGATTTGCTGTTGACTTTGAGCTCATATTTTCCATCGAAACTGGTGAAGTAGCTGGCTCTGGACTTGTGAACTGTAACCAATACCCCGGAAGCTGGCTTCCCGTTTTGGGATACTGTTCCCTTCACAATCCTGGATGTTGCCGCAATGGCCGGAATCCAGCAGGTCACCATCAGTATATGCAATAGAAGTAGCTTCACATCTCGTCAGTTCACATCCGGGTTTACGCTTAGTCGAATTTGGTTTTGAAGAACCACCTGTCGTGCAACAGCAGGAAAATGGAGACTTTGCCATATCTTTCCTGAATCAGATCGTTGGATGTTGTGCCCAACTGACCGATTTCGAGGGCAAGGTTGAGTGTTGACCGCGACCTTCCCAGCGGAAAACCAAACCCTAACGTTGCGGCATAGCCCTTGATCTGAACCCCGTTTAGTGTGAGGTAGGAATTTTCGACAAAGGCACCTGCTCTGTAATTGACCCTCTCCCAGTAACTTCTTATGGAAAATTGATTGGGAATGTATTCAATTCCAGCTGAAAATTTGCTGCTATTGGTGAGATAATCGACGGGTTGTCCCATAAATTTAAGATCCTGCCATTGCTGAAAATTTGCGTCTGCACCAAAAGTAATCTTGTTCTTGATGGTATAGGAAAAGCCCGCTCCATAGGCGATGGGAACCTGTAGCCCGTTCTCCTTGGATACTACATGCTGCAGGGTATCCACAATGGCGGAAGCAGAGGATGAACCTCTGAAGAGTGCCCGCTCTTCGTGGATAATGTACTTTGAATCGACATTTAGCTTTGGTTCGAAGGTGGCACCAATGGTCAGACTGTTGTTGTTTTTGGTGGTGATCTGGTATTGGAGACCTGTCGTTACGCCAAATCCATGCACCATGAGGCTCTGATCTTTGTAGTAATCGTAAGTATTGGCGTCGTTGGGGAAGTAAAAGTAGACGTTGTCATTGATCTTGCCGAACATAAACCAGGTATTCACCCCCAGGGAGAGATTTTTCCCGATGCGAAAGGCATTGCCCACAAATACCTTTGTAAGGGTTCCTGTTCCGGAAAAAGTAGAAGTAGACATCAAATCTGAGACTCCCTCGGTAGAAGCCACATCGTATCCCTTTGATGAATAGGGCAATAGTCCAAATGAGCCTGCCCACCATTTCGTGTAGGGAATGCCAAAGGTGAGGTGATTGAAATTGATGTCATTTCTGAAATTGCTCGCATCGTTGGTCCTGGAAAAGGTAAACCTTGCATCCATCCCAAATTCCATCAGGAAAGTCAAAGAATCGATTGCTGTGTAGGAGGCAGGGTTGGCTGTATTCACCTGAAAACCATTTCGAACTCCTATGCCGATGCCTCCCATGGCATCACCCCTGCCAAGGCTGCTGCTGCCAAGTGTTCCAAAACCGTAGCGGGAATAGGGGGTGCTTGTACTGCTGCTGTTTTGTCCATAAGAACCTGCAGAGATGATCAGTAACAAAACGATAACAAGAAAAATTAATCTATTGCTTTTCAACATTATATTCTAGAATTCGGTTTAAACCTATGAGTGTGATCTCAAATTTTACAAATATGCGGTTTTTTAATCTTCTTTCAAAAAAGTAGGCATCACCTCCTGTCAGAATCGTTTGAATCTCCGGCAGCCTGCTTCTCATTAAATCAATCATGCCATCCATTTCAAAAACCATTCCATTGACAACACCTGCAAGGATCGCCTCCCCGGTGGTTTTGCCAATGACCGGCACCTCCCCGGAAGCCTCTACCAGCGGCAATTTTGCGGTAAATTCGTGCAAAGCCCTGAACCTTGACCTCAATCCCGGAGAGATATTTCCTCCTGCGAAAGTCCCGCTTCCTTCCACCAGGTCGAAGGTCACTGCCGTACCGGCATCAATGACCAGCAGATCACGGTCGGGAAACAATTCATGGGCGCCAACTGCCGCTGCCAGACGATCGAGTCCAAGTGTCTCCGGAGTCTGGTATTTGTTCAGAAGCGGAACCCTGGTTTGATGTGAAAAATCGATACATATCGGAAACGTTGATTTGAAATAGGATAGCAGGTCGGCAGAAACGGATGAAACCGTCGAAATGATGGCTTTGTCCAGGGACGGGTAGCGCAACTTGAGATCCCTGAGTTGAGGAATGGTAAGTTGTTCTGCCGTGAACGATTCAACCAGTTCCCTTTCCAGGAAGATGGCATATTTTGCCCGGCTGTTACCGATGTCTGCTACTAAATTCAAAATCGATCCGCTATGATGTTCATGCTTATATCAAATGCTGTCACTGAATGTGTAAGGGCTCCGATGGAGATGAAATCCACACCGGTCGCCGCGACCTCCCTGACCCGCTCAAGATTCATATTGCCGGAGGCTTCCACTTTGGCCTGGTGGTTGATCCGTTCCACACAGCTTTTCATCAGTTCATTGGACATGTTGTCGAGCATGATGATGTCGGCTTTCATTTCGAGAGCTTCCACTACCTCAGCCATCGTGGTGGTTTCCACCTCAATCTTAATTCCGGATGGAACAGTCCGCCTTATTTGCTCCACGGCATTCCGGATCCCACCGGCTACTTTGATGTGATTGTCCTTGATCAGAACCATATCGTACAAACCAATCCGGTGGTTGACTCCTCCTCCTGCCTTTACTGCATATTTGTCAAGGATCCGAAGTCCGGGAACGGTTTTTCTTGTATCCAGGATTTTGGTGCCATAACCGGCTACTTCGGCTACAAAAAGGTGGGTCATGGTGGCAATCCCACTCATTCTTTGAAGGAAGTTTAGTGCCAGTCGCTCTCCTGTCAGCAGACAGCGGTAGGGGGCCGCAACCTCTGCAAGGAGCATCCCCTTCTCGACGGGATCCCCATCCCTGACCATTGGTCTCCATTCGACCTCCGGAGACAAATACCTGAATACAGCCTCAGCTACCTCCATCCCGGCAACAATGCCGGATGCCTTGGCAACCATCGTGGCTGTAGAGGTCATTGAAGCTGGTACCAGGGCATTGGTGGTGATATCCCCGCTCCCAATATCTTCCTGCAGTGCATAAGCTATAAGGCTTTTGAGTTCCTCTAGGGTATTATGATCCATTATTTCAAATTGTTTCTTACCGCTTCAGTTGTAATTTCCTTTCCTCTTTCCTGGATGATGTGGTGGATCCATGCAGGGGATTCTTCCCTGTAATCCGATCTCACATGTCCGCCTCTGCTCTCCTTCCTTTCCAGTGCGGAGATGCATATCAGGCGGCAAACCGTGGCGAGTTCATAGATTTTCTTGTGGTTGTAATCGGTTTGATTTTCCGGATAGTGCTCCAATATTGCATCGATACGTCCCAATGCAGCGACCATCTCACTTTGGTTTCGAACAATGCCAACCTGGTTGCTCATGATTTCAGACAGCTCATTTTTGATGGCGACATAGTTTTCATTGCGCTCCTGGTTGAAGTTGATCGCTTCCACAGTTAGTGTGCTGACGGCTGGATTCTCGAGCATTTTGGCTTTTTCAACAATTCTCTTGCCATACACCAAACATTCCAGCAAGGAATTGCTGGCCAGCCTGTTGGCTCCCATTACGCCTGTCGATGCCACCTCTCCGCATGCAAAGAGTCCGGTAATGTTGGTCTGTCCCCATACATCCGTCCGTATACCGCCAACCGTATAGTGGGCTGCGGGAGAGATGGGGATCAGATCAGAGGTTAAATCGATTCCATAGCTTTTTAATTTGGCGTCGATGGAATGAAACCGCTCTTTCAGAAAGGAGGCGTCAAGGTGCCTCAGACTTAGAAAAACAGTGGATCCCGTCTCCTGCATACAACTGAATATGGCAGATGCTACAACATCCCTGGGTGCAAGTTCCGCCATGGGATGCAGTTTTAGCATGAATCGGTCGCCGTTCTTGTCCAAAAGATGGGCTCCTTCTCCACGTACTGCCTCACTGATCAGGTAGGCATCCTCCCCGTCCACCGAAAGTGCTGTCGGGTGAAACTGGATGAATTCCATATCGGCCATCCGGGCACCTGCCTCCCAGGCAAGAGCAAACCCATCGCCGGTAGCTGTATAAGGATTGGTAGATCGTGCATAGATCCTTGACAAGCCTCCGGTGGCAAGGATGGTTGCCTTTGTTAGAAACATGCTGTTCTCACCCGTGTTGTAATCAAGTGTCTGAATACCGGAACAAACTCCATCCCGGGTAAATATTTTTACGGCAGTGGTGTATTCAAAAGTGGTTATTTGGGGATGCTGCAAAATTTTGTGAAGCATAAACCCTGTCATGACCTTCCCGGTTGCATCTCCATCGGCATGAAGGATCCTGCGGTGTGAATGTCCTCCTTCAAGGCCAAGCAGCAATTCACCATTGGGCTCCTTGTCAAATTCCATTCCCATTGAGATCAATTCCTGCACCTGGGTGAGTCCCTCGTTGACAAGAATTTCAACTGCGTCATGGTCACAGAGTCCCCGTCCGGCTGTAAGGGTATCGTTGAAATGGTAAAGGGGTTGGTCATCTTGTCCTA
>CAZVTL010000128.1:0-10844 GCA_964630075.1 uncultured Tangfeifania sp. | reverse complement strand
TTCTACTCCGTTGATAAAAATGTGGCCGCAGGCTGGTTTCTCCAGCATGGCGATGGTACGAAAGAAAACACTCTTACCGGTCCCTGAAGGGCCGATGACTGCTACACATTCCCCTTTGAGAATGTGGGTGTTGATGTTTTCAAAAACCACCAGGTCACCGAATTTTTTAGATAACCCACTTATTCTTATCATCTTGGTTCACCTCTCTTTCTCCCAATTGAAAACAAACCGAAGACAGCATAGGATAATCCCAAATAAATCAAAACACCAAAGAATAATGCGAAAAACGGATCACCTGTGCGTGCCCCGATGTTGTTTACGGTTCTGGTCAAATCGGTTATCGTTACATAGCCCACCACCGAAGTCCATTGTATCAAGTTGACAATTAAACTTTGGTAGACAGGTTTTGCAATTTTTCCGGCCTGTGGCATGGTGATGGCAAAAAATGCAGTCGTTTTTGAGAATCCAAGCATCCGGGCAGCTTCCATCTGTTTTTTATCCACTGCATCCAGTGAGGAGCGCATCAATTCTGCAATGTGCGCACCACTGTTTAATGCAAATGCTGTCACAGCTATGTATACTGCATCAATCCTGTTGTTGGCAAAGACTACGTAATAGAGAATCATTAGAATTAGCAGAACAGGGCTTCCACGAAGAACAGCTATCACAAAATGAGCTCCTACCTTCAATAATTTAATTTTTGACATTCTAAAGGAACACAGTATTCCACCTAGAATAGTTCCAAAAAATAAACTTAGGAATGAAATTAAAATTGTGATCCAAAGTCCCTTTAAAACTATTATATAGGCATCGCCTACCAAAAGGTTTTTATTAATAGACTCGATTATGTTATCTAAAAAACCTGTCATGACTGGATTATATGGACAGTTTAGAATTAGGAAGCTGGTGTAAACAGGTCAAAATAAATAAATTCCAAAACCGAATATGGCTTAAGACGAATGTATAAAAATATTTCAAAAAATACTAGTGGGAAAGTAAGAATTGTGTTTAAAGTTACAAGAACAATGAAATGTTGAAGATTTAAGATGACTCTATTCTATTAAGCAGTCAATTATTTCGCGCAACGATACCTGAGCCGCGCAGTATTAAACGCAACCTGGTCATATTGAAAGAATTTTTTTCTGATTTAGGAGAAATGATTCTGGTTGAACTTTTTAAAAGAATTTTTTACTTAAAAAGACCTTCCAAACCAAATTTTTTGACTACATCCTGAAGTGAGTTTTTGGCTTTTTTTGAAAACTCCCTGGCTACCAGATCTTTCGCTTCTGACAGGTCTACTTTGACCTCCGGTTTTTTCAGGTTGCCCACCACATTGATTTTAATAGGGTATTTGTCGATATTTTCGGTTCCGGGCACCATTCCGATGAAACCTGCGACTTCAGAACTCAGATCATTTTTGTTGACCTTGAAGTAGAGCAGATAGTTGAGATCCAGGGCAAGGCTCTGACTGCCGGAGACCGTTACCTCCTGGTTGGCAACCTTTGTCGTGAATGGAGCGACCGAGAGGGCACCATTGGTGAGGACGATGTTGCTGGTGAAGTCGTTCACCTTGACATTGGTAAAGAGATCCTTCCTGAAATATTTACCCACCTCCTCAAACATTCCTGCCCCAACGAGTTCCAGACTCCTGACGGAAATCTGGCCGTTTCCGTTCAGGGTCTCGAAATAGGGTGCGTAATCCCTGCCCAGTTTCCCGATAAGGGACAAACCTGTAGCAAAGGTTCCCTTGCTTTTTCCTGCGATGGGAAGAATATGCCTGACAACTCCGAGCGATCGATAGGCTGTAGGAAGGTCAAAATTATGGATGTCTATCTTGAAATTGAAGTCAGCAGGAGTCTGCTCCTTGGCAAAATAGACCCCCGACAGGATCATCTTTCCTCCAAGCAAGTTCATGGAGAGTTGGTCGAGGCTCAGTTTTTGGTCGTTTACCACCAGTTTTCCGTTGGTATCACTGATCTCCATGCGGTTGTAAAGCATGCGGCTGACATTGGCCAGAAGGGTCAGATTTACCCTTGCCGGAATAACATATGGTTCTGTATGCATGGTATCCGTAGTTTGCCCTCCTTCATTCATCAGCTGGGTTACATCCAACAGGTCCGATTTGACCTTGAGGGTCCCCCTGAGGATCCCGTTCTTCAAAAGGTAGGCCCAATAATCGGAAATGGAACCATCTACGGTGAAGTCGCTGCTACCCAGTTTTCCCTTCATGGAGGAGATCGTGACCTCTTTGGAGTTGAATGCGAATGCGGCAGATTGGATGCCTAATCGCTCCGGAAAAGCCGGAGAACGGTAAAAGAAATCCAGCAAGGATAGCTCCCCTTTGGTTTGAAATTTGTCGTATTCCCCCTTGTCGATGGCCGACCAGGGACCTTCGAAATGAATATTTGCGCGAACGATTCCCCCAATTTCCATGGAGTCGACCGGAATGGCCTTTTTCAGGGAGGGAAAATCGATCTCTCCAACAACAGCACCTTTCATCACAGGATTGCTGACCGGAGTTTTAACAAGCAAATTGGCAATGATCGGATGGCCTGCAATTTCTGCCTGCATTCTTTCCATGGAAATTACCAGGGAGTCCATGCCTCCCTGCGGTTTGTCAATCCTTGCCTCCAGCTCAATTTTCCCTATTTCGGATGGCATTGCCGGATGTTTCAGCCGTCCATTTGTCAATTTCAGTCTGGCCTGGAAGGCAGGAGAGGTAAGGTTGGAATAGCCTCCTTTCACGGTTCCGGAGAAGGCTAGTGTACCTCCTTTTTCATAATTTTTCAATTTTTGCTGGTAGTGCTGCGGTAAAAATCCTATCAGTTCATTCAGGGAGGAACCCTCCGATTGAAAGGAGAGATCGTATTGGTCTTCCTGGTCACCCATTACGAAACTACCTTGGAGGGCCAATGGGAGATCGTTGATCTTGAATTTGTTGTCGAGGAATTGAAAAATCATCTTGTCAAAATTCGCCTGCAGTGCACCCTCCCCGCTGACCTTCATCCCACTTACCAGTGGATGCTCCCCGTTGGTGAAATAGAGGCTGTCGGTACTACCGGTGAAATTCAATTTACTTTCACTCCCATTCAGGGATCCTGAAAGTAAAAGATTTCCTCCTTTGAAGCCTGAAAATATTTTTGCCTGATCATCCCGGTAGGTGAGCATGCTATTTTGAAACTGAATTTTGGACAATTCTACCTCCATTGGTTTTTTCTCTGATGCCGTTGAACTTTCAGCGGAAGGTTTAAAAATGTCCCAATTGGCTTTCCCGGTAGGGCCAACCAGTAATTCAAACTTTGGCTCTTCCAGGAGAATGGCAGAGACCGAGATGCCGTTGCTTTTCCAAAGGGAGGAGAGTGAAAGAGAAGTTGAAAGCGTCTTGACCTGCAGGAGCGTTTTACCTTCAAACTCATTGATTCCATGGATGGTTAGATCATTCAGCCGGAGATCCAACTGTGGAAAGCTCCTGAATAGAGAGACTTCGGCCGTTTTGAAATCCAGTTTGGCCATTAGGGAAGCGTTGGCCATCTGCTTGACAGCATTGACAATCTTGCCTTTGAAGAGTACCGGAATCAACATGATCGTCGTGGCCAGCACTATCCCAACTGCTCCGGAAATCAGGAATATTTTCTTTTTGGTCATCATAGCTGAGTTATAAAAAACTTTGAAAAATTGAGAATTGGAATTGTTGAAATTTTAACGCAAAATTCATGGAGTAGGCGCAAAGAACCGCAGCGCAGTGTGATTCTTTATTTGCTTGCAGACAGTGCATAAATCTTGGTGGCGGGTTGTGGCTGTATTTAGCTGGTTATGATTAGTTTTCTCAGCATGAACAGTGCATTTTGTCCGGTTCTGATGATGTTGCGTTCACGATCGTTGCCAAAGTTAAACTGCTGGGAAGTTACATTTCCCATACCTGCAACGGCAATCCAGACGGTACCTACCGGCTTCTCTTCTGTTCCGCCACCTGGACCGGCGATACCGGATGTGGCAATGGAAAAATCACTCTCCAGTTGTTTGCAGGACTCCAAGGCCATCTTTTCGACTACTTCGCGGCTTACTGCCCCATGATTCTGGAGAAGTTCTGCTTCAACATTCAGTAATTTCGTCTTAATGTCATTCGAGTAGGCTACGATGGAACCTTTAAAATAGGCTGAACTACCAGGGTTTTCAGTAAAAAGCCTGGCAATGGCTCCTCCTGTGCAACTCTCGGCTGTCGAGACTGTCCAACCTCTCTCCGTCATGATTTTTCCGATACTTGCAGCCGGTGATTCATCATCGAAACCATAAATATTGGGGGCTATGAGTTTCTGCAGTTCCACCACCTGCCCGGCTACGTCAGCCTCCATGCTGGATTGTGCCTTTCCCCTTGCAGACAGACGTAGCCTTACCCCTTGCGGACTAGGCAGATAGGCTAGTTTAATGTAGGGGGGCAAGGCATCTTCCCATGCTGAAATTTTTTCGGCCAGCATCGATTCGGGCAGACCCTGTGTCAATACCGTACGGTGGTAGATGGTGGAGGTCTGGAAGTTTTCCCTCAGATAGGGCAGTATTTCGAACTCCATCAGGTATTTCATCTCGAAAGGAACTCCCGGCATGAAGATGAAGGTACACCCATTTTTCTCCAGCAGCAGTCCTGGCGCGGTGCCAAGCTTGTTCTCAAATACCCTGCTGCTTGCGGGAACCAGGGCCTGGTCACGGTTCAGCCGGTTGAGTGCAATGCCCCGTTTGCTGAGCAACTCCTCGACATTTTTCAGAACAGAGGGATCGTGTACCAATTTGGTGCCGAAGTAGTCGCAGATGGTATCCTTGGTCTTGTCGTCCTTCGTAGGACCCAATCCTCCGGTCACCAGGACCAGTTTCACCTTCAGCGAAGACTCGTTGAAGGCCTCCACAATATGCCCCGGGTCATCGGAGATGCTGGAAATTTGCCGTACATTGATCCCCTCGTCGTTGAGCTTCTTTGCCATCCAGGCTGAGTTGGTATCTACGATCTGGCCGATCAAAATCTCATCGCCAATGGTTATAATGTCTAAGTGCATATGGTATTGTTCGAAATTATTTTTATCTATTCTTTACATTAAATCATACCCAAACGGATAGAGGCTCAGCCGCATCAGTTTGAAATGTTGCAGTCCGAACGGGATACCAATGATGGTGATGCTTAGCAGGATTCCAAAGAGAAGATGGGTCAATGCGATCCACAATCCTGCAAAAATGATCCAGATTACATTCAGCAAAAATGAGAGTATGGGAATGGAAGCGCCATTTGAATGGACGGATTTACCAAAGGGAGCCAATGTGGCAATCCCGATCTTGATGGCTTGCAAACCCCATGGAATGCCAATAATGGTGCAGCAGAGGATCAACCCTCCCCAAAGGTACCCCAGGAAGGATAAAAGACCTCCGAAAATGATCCAGATAATGTTTCCTAAAAGACTCATGATATTGATTAATTATGGTTTAAACAGAGGCTATTAGCTGTTGGTAATTGGCTATTAGCTATTCGTTTTGGCTTGCGAATAAATTCGATCAAACCCATCCAACTTTATTCCCCAGCATCTAACGACACAAAGCCAATAGCTTTTCCCGGCTAAAGTACTAAATGGTGGTTAAAAGACTATTTATTCTTTTCTTTGTTCAGCTTTTTTAACAAAATATGAGAATTTTATTTGTTTGTCTCGGCAATATTTGCCGCTCACCAGCTGCGGAAGGGATCTTCGGGCATCTTCTCGGGCAGGAGGGACTTGACCACAAAATCACCTGTGATTCGGCGGGAATCGTGGGTTACCACGAAGGTGAGGGTGCCAATCCAAAGATGAGAAAAGTAGCCTTGCAGCGTGGCTATGATCTTATTTCCATCTCCAGGCCTGTCCGTCCGGAATTGGATTTTGAGACATTCGATCTGGTCATTGGCATGGATGACCAGAATATCAGGGATCTTAACCGGTTGGCTCCTACCGTGAAGTTGAGGGAGAAGATTCGCAAGATGACCGATTATTGTACCAATAAGCGCTACACCTCCGTACCAGATCCCTATTACGGAGAGACCAGGGATTATGAATTGGTGATAGATATTTTGGAAGATGCTTGTCAGGGATTGCTGAGAGAAATTACGAATTGGCATTGAGAGGATTTAAAATTTATATGCATTCTCTTTGGTAATTTCGTAATTCGTAATTTTTAAGTTAAAAGGCTTCTGGTCAATTCAATTTGATCAGCCACACATCCGAAACCTTTGAGGCCTCCCGCCAGTTGAGCTGCGACTCTTCGGGTTGGTCGAATGTAACCTCTAATTTTCCATCGCTTACATATTTTTGATTGAGCGGAAACTCCTTGAACTCCTCGTAGCCCTTGTTGTAGAGGGTTGGGGCGATTCGTTCGCCATCTACCCGCAGAAGGGCTTCGCGGTAGCCGGATATCCGGATCAGGTAACGGCCATTTGGATCCAGATCGGCATATTTCAATATAGGGAAATTCTGGAAAAGCTGCGTCGAGAGCCTCCTTCGGCTCATGCCGTTTTCCCACCATGCTACGTCAGTGGCATCCTCTGAAACGGTCAATACATGACTGCTTTTGGAGATGTCTGAGATGTTGTCGTAATAGCTGCCGGCACCAGGATTCTCCCATTTGGCGATCACCTCCAGCCTGTCGAGTTTCTCTTTTTCTGTAGCCATTTTCGCAACTTTCTGAAACTCGTCGGCCAACCACCACCTGTTATTAAGCGGGTAGTCGATGAAATCAAGGATAGCCCCCCGTTCGGCACCACTGGCCTGGTATTTTTTGACACTGGTCTGCAATCCGATGGATTGCCAGAGCGCCTCACAGTAGTTGACTATTTCCCCCCTCAGATCGTTGGTGATGGGTTCCTTCTCCCCCTTGTTAACAATATTCAGTGCCGTCTCCATGGCTTTGTCTGCTCCCAGTTTGGACGCTTGCAGCAACACCCGGCTGGCCTCTTTCTCCAGTTTTTGTTCATAAGCTTTCCTCCGCTTGACAAAGGTGTCGTACTTGGATCGCATGACCAAAAGCTGCCAGCGCCAGTTGTTTTTTAGTTCAGGATGCCGCGACTCAAGATTATTCCAAAAGGAGTAGGTTGTTTCAATGCCTCCATTCACCTCGGTCGGACCCACCCAGTTGCGTTCCAGTGCCAGAATACCGTCGGCCCCGGCTTCAGCGACGGAGGAACCGAAAAAGAAACGTGCGTATTCAACCATTACTTCCCTCACCGGTTTTTCAGGATCCCAGCCCATCTGACTCCAGGTTACTTTGTTCACATCGTCATGTACGCCATCGGAATAGGAGAGGAACCCATCCGTAAATGGGGCGTAACGGTTGTGTATTTTTGCATAGTAGACAGGCTGCGGATTACAGACCTCCCTGCCTTCAGTCAGCGCAAAAGCCTGGTCCCAGTTCAGGGTGGGATATTGGCATCGAACGGTGTGGGTCAGGTCCGGATAGTGGCGGTGTTGGTATTTTTTTGGCAGCCGAAACCGCGTAGCTGCCATATCAGGACTGCTCGGGCCGGAAACGACACCTGCCAGCCAGTCTGGGTTGTTTTTGTCGAGATACTGGTAGAAATAATCCACATGCTCGTCAGAGAAACCCTGCAATGAGATCCACATGGTTGCCTTTGGATGGTAAGTTTTCAACTTTTCGGTGATTGCCTTCAGGAAGGGCATTACAGCCTTGGGGTGGTTGCTGCCCGGATCACCTCCAGGAAAGAATACACCATCCAGGTAGGGACAATTTTTATAGTAGGCTTCATGCCTTGCCACTTCTGCCTGAAATTTGGCAGGATCCGAAAGATCTACACCGGCCGGAATCCAATCCCAGTGGTCCAGCCCATATTCGTGGCAGATCTCGCTGATCCGTTTGTTCATCACTTCCCGGGGGTATTTCATTACCGGATTGACTTTCCCATCGTGAAAGGGAATGTTTTCGATGCAGTTGGTACCAAAAAGCGCAAGTTCGCGCAGGTACTTTTCGTATTGCTCCATGGTCCATGCATCCCAGGAGTTTGCAGTGTTGCGGTAGCCAATCTGGTGGCCGCGGATGGGATACCTGGGTGAGGTAGCCATTTCGTTCTTTCGGTCAAACAGGAATTTGCCTTTGGTGAGTTCCGCCGATCTTAACAGATGGCCTATGGCGAAAATGATACCCCTTTGATCAGCCGCAATTAGCCAAAGGATATTTTTTCCCACGTTTTGATCCATTACCAACCGGTAACCCTCTGGATTGGTTTCTGGCTTCAGATCGGCATTGTTCACAGGAAGCGGTAACCCCGACAAATTTTGCTCACTAGAGAGTGCAAGTGCAATGATTGGTTGACTTCCGGCTTTCAAAGTCTCCTTCAGCTGGATGGCTGTCCTTTGGGCAACCTCCTCCTTCAGTACCCTGATAGCGGTCTCCCTGACAGGGGAGGGGATGTTTTTGGAGGCAAGGATGGTGGCCTTGCATAGGTCGACGACTTGTGCGTTAACAGATATAAAGCAAACAAACAGAAGTAAGGAGGATAATATGCTTTTCATTCTAAAGATGGTTTGAAATGTTTGACCCTATAAACCCTTCAGATTTTTCCTCTTGCAACAGTTTGCCGTCCCTGTTTTGGGCCTGGATGGAAGGGGAGATAAAGTTTATGTTAATCACATGAACAGGCAGGATAATACCCGACCTGGTTTGCGAAGCAACAGTCATGTACGAAATTTTAGTAGTTAATAGCGGATTCACGGTAAAATTAGGTTTTTTTTGAGAAAGTCAAAGAAAGTGACTAAAGTGAACTAGAGTGACTAAAGTTGGGGACTCCGGTCATTTGCTGGTGGTTATTGCCAGCATAATCATTTTAACAATCAAAAAGGTAAAAAAAATCATTGGCACAAATCCCTTTTTTAAGTACTTTAGTTCACTTTAGTCACTTTAGCTCACTTTTGGCACTTAATTTTTTACTTATATGAAAAAACCAGTTTTGTGGATGATGTTCATTTTGAGTTTTGTAGCGGTAAAGTCGCAGGCCAAGGATGCCGGTTTGTCCATTCCGATTGAGAAGTACACCCTGAAAAACGGACTGACGGTGGTTCTGCACGAAGACAAGTCTGATCCCATTGCAGCCGTTGCCGTTTATTACCATGTAGGCTCCAGCAGGGAGGTAACCGGGAAGACCGGATTTGCGCATTTGTTTGAGCACATGATGTTTCAAAAATCTGAAAATGTACCCGAAGATCAGTTCTTTAAAAACATTCAGGGGGCCGGTGGATCCTTGAATGGCAGTACCAGTCAGGACCGCACCAATTACTACGAGGTTGTGCCGAAGAATGCCCTGGAAATGGCCTTGTGGATGGAGTCCGACCGGATGGGTTACCTCGAAAGCATGGTAACCAAATCGGCCCTCGTTAACCAGCAAAATGTGGTGCAGAACGAGAAACGCGAAAGTGTCGACAACGCCGCCTATGGTTTCAACTATGGATTGATTGCCAAAACGCTCTATCCACAGGGACACCCCTACAGCTGGACCGTCATTGGTGAGATGAAGGATCTAACCAGTGCTACGGTAGAGGATGTCAAGGCATTCCACCAGAAATATTATGCCCCCAACAATGCTACGCTGGTCATCTCAGGAGACATCAACAAGGGAGAGGTGAAGGCGATGGTGGAGAAATACTTTGGAGAGATTCCCAAGGGCGTGGCCATTGAGAAACGCAAACCAATGCCTGTTTCGCTCGCTGCTACCGTGAAATTGTACCACGAAGATAACTTTGCCAAAGTACCCATGCTAACGATGGTATTTCCTACGGCTCCGCGTTATTCGAAGGATGCCTATGCCCTCAATTTTCTGGGAGAGTTGATGGCAGGATCGAAGAAATCACCGATATACACCATTCTGGTCAAAGAGAAAAAGCTGACCTCCCGGGTTTTTGCCAGAAATGGTTCCCAGGAGTTGGCAGGTTCATTTAATTTTTCCGTCTCGGCCAATCCCGGAGTAAATCTTACCGATGTTGAGAAGGCTATATTTGAAGGATTCGCAAAATTCGAGAAGGATGGATTTTCGGAGGAGGATTTGACCAGAATCAAGGCAAGCTATGAGACCCGCTTTTACAACTCCTTTGAGAGTGTACAGAGCAAGGCATTTACTCTGGCTGAATATACGATGTATACCGGGGACCCTGAATTCTACAAAAAGGATCTTGCCAGCATCCAGGCTGTGACCATGGCAGATGTAAAGGCAGTCTACGAAAAATACCTGAAGGGAAAGAATTATGTTGAAACAAGTTTTGTTCCGAAGGGAAGCCTCAAATTGATTGCGGAAGGATCTGTCAATGCCGGTATTGTCGAGGAAGATGTAACAAAAGCTGCTGAAGTAAAGGCTGCAGCAGTCGCGGAGGAAAAAGTGGTAAAAACAGTTACCAAACTGGATCGTTCCATCAAACCGCAACCCGGACCAGACCCGGAGGTTACCATTCCAAAACCCTGGACAAGTTCCTTGCCGAATGGAATGAAAATTTGGGGAATCATGCAGAATGAGCTGCCTTTGGTGCAGTATTCCATCAACATAGATGGAGGTCACAAACTGGACAAGCTTGAAAAGGCAGGTGTTGCAAGCATGGTGGCCCAGATGATGAATGAAGGGACCAAAAACAAGACGCCGGAGCAGTTGGAGGATGCCATTGGACTTCTTGGAGCCGACATCAGGGTGATGTCAGGAAATGAAGATGTTTCCATTTCAGTCAGTACACTTACCCGTAATTTCGAGAAGACCCTGGCCCTGGTGGAGGAGATACTTTTGGAACCACGGTGGGACAAGGAGCAATTTGACATTGTCAAAAGCAGGAACATCAACAACCTGA
>CAZVTL010000127.1:0-10887 GCA_964630075.1 uncultured Tangfeifania sp. | reverse complement strand
TTTGTTTGGATAGATCCCAAATATGACCTGGTATATATTTTCCTCTCCAACAGGGTATTCCCAACCAGGGAGAACAACAAGATTACCACACTGAATGTAAGAACCGAGATCCTGCGCATGCTTTACAACAATCTGTCGGATAATTAAATTGGTATGACAACTACAGTACCCTGAAAATGTAAATATTTGTTATTTTTACGGATTCGACTTACTTTCAACAGATTCAATTCCTATTCCATAAAACAATCGCTATGAACCGTCTACTCATTTGTCTGTTAAGTGCATCAATTTGGATGGCATGTCATTCAGGTGATGCTGAGATCAGGGAGGCTGAAAAAATCTTTCACAAAGTTTCTGCCAGAATAACTCCCGATAGCCGTGAAGATCTTTTTGAGATCCGTTTGGTTAAAAGAGGATCTACCCTCCAGGTCTCCGGTGAAACTACCTCCGCGGAAGGGAAAAATGCACTGCTTTTCGAATTGGCCAAAATAAACGAAAACCTGATTGATAGCATCCAGCTTTTGCCGGATACTACGCTGATGGCCAAAACCTGGGGATTGGTGAATGTGAGTGTTTGCAACATTCGAACCGGTCCGGGGCAGAGTTCAGAGATGTCAACACAGGCTATTCTGGGAACGCCAATTAAACTTCTGAAATCGAAAGGAAGCTGGTTGATGGTGCAGACCCCCGACCGTTACATTGGCTGGGTGGATGAAGATGCTATTTTTCAAATGAGTGAAGCAGACATGATGGAATGGAAAGGAAGTCCAAGAGCGATTTATCTTCCATTGTCCGGTGAAGGGTTCGATCCGGTAACCAGGGAGGCTGTCACTGACCTGGTGGCCGGAAGTATCCTCAAAATGGTGGAGATTTCAAAATCCGGAGGAGTTGCCGAGTTGCCGGATGGCCGCAAGATTGCGCTGCAGGCCGCTGAATTCAATGATTTTGACAGTTGGAAAGAGAATCTTCAACCTACTGCAGTCTCCTTGATCGGCTCCTCAAAATCTTTGACAGGACGACCCTACCTGTGGGGCGGGACCTCCTCCAAAGGGGTGGACTGCAGTGGATTTGTAAAGACAGTTTTTTTCTTGAACGGCATTATTCTGGCACGTGATGCCTCCCTGCAATTCAGGCATGGAGTTTTTACGGAACCACAAAGCGGATACAACCAGCTCAAAGCCGGCGACCTTGTTTTCTTCGGCCGCAAAGCGGATGGCTCAAAACCAGCCAAGGCAACCCATGTTGGATTGTACCTTGGAGATGGGGACTATATCAACTCCTCCGGATGTGTCAAAGTGGATAGTTTCGATCCCAACCACAAGAACTTTTCCAAAATCCGGTCGGATAACTGGCTAGGTGGCCGGACCATCCTGGGTTCAGAAGGAACCCCCGGGATTGTAAGGGTGAAGGATCATTCGTGGTATTGAGGAGAAAGAGCGAGGGAAGGAGACGGAAAAATGACGGAGAGATAGCAGGGGCGACCCTGTGTGGTCGTCCTAAAGGATTCTGATAAATGTTGAAATGGAAAAATGGGAGAGTGCCATACCGGGGTTAAGTCACATAGTGACGAAATATTTGTAGCCCCCGGTTTTAAACTGGGGTCGGGAATGTCGCATGATCACCGTCCGCGAGGAGATATTTAACAAAACCTGAATCCCGGGATCGGACGGAAGGGACAGAATATTGAAAGAAGCTAAAAATATTGATCAATTCAAATGAAATCCCCATGAGACAATATTCACACCAACCGAAAATGAATATCTGGGGATTCCATCAGACCTTAAAAAAACAAATTATATACTGATGAAAACAGACCGCAGAACATTTATTGGAGCTACAACCCTCGCAGCAGGAGCCGGGATCTTCTCTTCGTTCACTCCCGAGGGGAAATCACTTCCCCGTTACCAACCTACCGGGAAAGGGCTGAAATTGACCTTCAAGCCCTATGAGCTTCAACTCAAGCACACCTTCACCATCGCCTCCAACTCCCGGACAACCACCGCAGTGATGCTGACAGAACTGGAATGGGAGGGGGTAACCGGTTATGGAGAGGCCTCCATGCCTCCCTATTTGGGCGAATCACACCAGACTGCCACAAAGTTTTTGGCCGCATTGAACCTGTCACAA
Source organism: uncultured Tangfeifania sp. (assembly GCA_964630075.1). Classification (GTDB taxonomy): domain Bacteria; phylum Bacteroidota; class Bacteroidia; order Bacteroidales; family Prolixibacteraceae; genus CAINVV01. Next base: position 8,760 of record CAZVTL010000127.1, on the reverse strand, counting down.
TTCAAGGACCCTTTCAGGATGGAGGAGATTCTGGATTATGTAGACCAGAGTATGCCGGGAAACTGCGCAGCCAAGGCTGCTGTCGACATCGCCCTCCATGACCTGGTTGGGAAGTTGCTCAACCAATCCTGGTACCGGATCTGGGGTTATTCTGCGGAGAAAACACCTTTGACAACCTTCACGATTGGAATTGACAAAAGTGCCGAGGTGATCACAAAGACCAAAGAGGCTTCTCCCTTCAAGATACTGAAAGTGAAAATAGGTGGAGGCAATGACGAAGAGATGATAAAAAGTGTCCGCTCAGTGACCAATGTCCCGCTTTGCGTGGATGTCAACCAGGGATGGAAAGATCGTCAGCAGGCGCTGGATAAGATTCACTGGCTGAAAGAGCAGGGGGTGGTATTCGTGGAGCAGCCCATGGACAAGTCCAATTTCGACGACAATGCCTGGCTCACCCAGCACAGTCCGCTGCCTACCATTGGAGATGAAGCCATGCAAAGGGTTAGCGACCTCGTTAAATTGCATGGAGTCTATTCTGGGATAAACTGTAAACTCATGAAATGCACCGGGATGCGGGAAGGCCACCGCATCATAGAGATGGCACACAGCCTCAAAATGAAGACCCTGATGGGTTGCATGACGGAGACCTCCTGCGGAATTAGTGCTGCCTCCCAATTGGCGCCAATGGTGGATTGGGCCGATCTGGATGGAAACCTCCTGATTTCTAACGATATTTTTGAAGGGATGAAGGTGGTGGAAGGGAAGGTTACCTTGAGCGAACTGCCTGGGATTGGATGTCGAAAAATATAGTTTTTCCCGTTTCCCAGTGCCTCAGAAAGTCACACTAATCCTGTACCATGGGATCTCTCTTTCCTTTATGGCCCTAACACTGGCGAAAATAGATCGCAATTAAGTCCAACAGTACAAAATCGGAAAGAAGCAGGCATCCATAACACCCGAAAGCACCAAACAGCGCTGCTAATCGTTTTCGGGAACCTCCGAAAGCACAAAACAATGACAAATTTACTTTCGGGAATCTCCGAAAGCACATAAAAGTGAAAAAGGTGATTTCGGTAACATTTAATGTCATTTTACAGTGCCAAAGGTGGTTTCGGAAACTACCGACTTTCATACTCCCGGATTGCAAACTTTATGGAGACTACTGCATAGTTGCGCCTAAAAAAAAGAGGCTGCTTCGCGATGAAACAGCCTCTTTTTTTTAGACAGATGAATTTACTACCATCCGACAGTTTGGGTAAGTTTGTAACCTTTGCCCAAATAATCGCTGATCTGGGTGTTGCCTACAGGAGCCATGTAAACCCTATCGGTAAATGCATCCCGGTTGGAAATATTTTCAGGAACATAGAAGCCTACCATGTCAGTAGCATTCGTGCCGGTATAGGTGACAATAGTACCATCTGCTTTCTTTACCTTCAGCTTGTTTACTTTTGCTGCAACCAGCCATTCAGGATATTCCGCCTTGAAGTCTGTCCACAAACCCAGCATATTGTCAGGATCGGTATTGCTCATGTAGTTGATTTTCTTCCAGCGTTTGATATCCAGTAAGCGGGAGGTTTCAAAGACAAACTCCATTCTGCGTTCACGGCGAATCTCCCAAATCAGGGCGGGGACATCGCTGTCGCGTTCCGGGTCATCCGGAATGGAAGCAATAAGCATGGGAGCGGTCTTCTTGATGCCTTTTGAAACAGCTTTTGCATCCAGAGGACGGCTTCTGATTGCATTGATTGAAGCATCAATGTCCGCCTGGGTCACGGCTGCACCGCCAATGGTGGCCAATTCTGCCTTGGCTTCAATCCAGTTCAATACTACCTCTGCGAGACGCATCACAGGAGCATCGTTGGTGTTGGTACTTGAACCATAGATTGCAGGATAGGGGCCTGGATAATAGGTTACCCCTACGCGGTCAATAAATTTACAGGCATAGAGCAACGAACCTGACTCTTTCTTTGGAGCATCCCAGAAGGTTGCTTCAAAACGAGGGTCACGGGTGGCAACCATGTTCTTGATGTCAAACTTGTCAGCATTGGCAACAGTTGATAATTTAAAAGGTTTTCCATCGTTGCAGATGAAGGATTTGGCCAGTTTCAGGTTGGGTCCATTACCTTGAGATTCATACAGATTGGAATAGGATGCCACAGAGTGTGTCACACCGATGGCCGCATCGTAGGTCCGGTACATGATCACCTCTTTGTTGCTGGTCAAACTCTCGGATCCGAACAATGAACGGAAATCGCTGGTAAAAGTGTATCTCTTGGAGGCAATCACCAAATCACCTGCCCTCACTGCCAGATCAAGGTATTTTTTTGCTTTTGCCGAATTGTTCAGGTGATACTTCTGCCAGGTACCTTCAAACAGCATCCAGCGGGAGATAAAACCTGCTGCAATGTACCTGTTGAGATATTGGGCATCTCCATCCACCAAACGCATGTTGTCCAGTACATAAACAAAATCATCATAGACTTTGTCCATCACCAGTCCGCGATCGTCCCTGTCCTTGTACAACTGATCCAGATCCGTCTCAGGAACTACCTTGTCGTAATAGGGAACATTGCCAAAAACACTCACCAACCTGCTGTATTCCAATCCCCTGAAGAAGTGGGCGACAGCACTCCAGTGCTGGTAAACGGGTGTTGTAATAGTTTCTGAACTCTTCATCTCCTCAATCCTTTCGAGGAAGAGGTTGGACTTGCGAACCCAGGCAAAATTCCAGGTCGGACCAGCATAGGTTAACAACCATGCTGCAGCCTCACTGGTGGAAGCACGGGAGGCGGGAGCCTGTGTTTCAAAACCACTTTGCTTCCCGGAGGAGACGAGGTCGTCGGAGAAATAATAACCCCTGAGTGACGCGTAATCTTCCGTGAAACTCGAGTTGTAACCAACAAAGTAGTTCGTATAATATCCGTTTGCAAACAAACGAAGGCTATTTTCTGAGGTCCAGTAGTTGCCATCGTTCATTGTTGTCAACGAAGGCCTGTCCAGGAAATCGCTACACCCGGCAATGCCAAGCGTAACAACTGAAACTAAAATAAGTATATATTTTTTCATCATTCTTGTATTTTAGAAGTTCAACTGTATACCCACTGAAGAAGACTTGTAAGTAGGAACACTTACACCTGAACGGCCCAGGTTATAGTTGGAGGTATTCCACATGGAGTAGCCCTCAATCTCCTCAGGATCTATCGGTAAAGTACCCAGATTGTCGAAGGTGAAGAAATTTTCAAGTGCAATGTAGATCCGCAATTTGTCGATGTTAACCTTCTTCATCAAGCTGGAAGGTAAGGTATAACCTACCGTGATGTTTTTGATCCTCAGGTAGGACATATCGAGCAAATACCTGGATTGTACCTGCATGTTGAGGGTCGTGCTGCTTCCGGCCTGGTTGTATGGTGCAGGATAGAATGCATCGGTCCTGTCAGCTCTCCAGAAATCTCCGGCGAATGCTTGCGGAATGGCACCATCCGATGAGTTGTAGCCGGGGATGGCAAGGAATCCGTCTCCCCATACATCACGCTGACCTACACCCTGGATGAATACGGAGGCATCAAATCCTTTGTAATCAGCACCAGCACGGAAACTGTACTGGTAGCGTGGGGTTGAATTTCCGATCTTCTTTAGATCACCATAGTCAGGATCACCGGTGGCATTCTTGATTAATCTGTTGCCAGGAGTTATGATTCCGTCTCCATTCAAATCCTTGAATTTGACATCACCGGGACCGAATTTAAAGTTTCCAGCCTGGAACCTGCCCTGGGTTGGCGCATTGGGATCCGAAAGCTTGTTGACAGAGAAGTTATCCTTGGTGGTAAAAGGTACAAATTTGCCGGTAGCATCGTACTCAAAATCTTCCTTCTGGTACAATCTGTCGGTTTCATAACCCCAGATCTCACCATAAGTTTTGCCAACATACCAGGAGTCAATGCTGTTGGTTGATCCATATTTTTGAATGGTTGTTTTGGCGTCTGCCAGGGTTGCTACCAAATTGATTCCCAAACCATTCTTGAAGCGGTGGTTGTAGTCAATTTGCAACTCAATACCGTTGGTTCTCAGTGAGCCATAATTGCCCTGTGGAGCACCGGTACCAAAAGTTACCGGAATACCTTCCAAAGGCACAATCATATTCTCCGTATCACGCTGGTACCAGTCAAACCCAATGCCGATCTCATTTTTCAGGAACCTGGCATCAACGCCCAAGTCTAGAGTGGTGATATCCTGCCAGGTAACAGAGGAAGAAACAGCGCCGGGAGTTCCGAATTGGTATAACTTGGCATTGGCAATCAAGAAGTTGTTCAATGCACCTCCCATTGTTGGAACATACAATGAATTGGCTACAGTCTGGTCACCGATGGTACCCCAGGAACCACGTAATTTCAATGCATTCAGATAGGATTTTGACCACTGCATCCAGGTCTCTTCATTGACACGCCATCCCACTGAGAAGGAGGGGAAGTAACGCCACTTCAGATCTGAAGGAAATTTGGAGGTTCCGTCGTACCTAAGGTTGGCTTCCAACAGATATTTCTCCTTGTAATTGTAGTTGATACGCCCAAAATAACCCAGCTGAGATTCCCAGTATTCGCCGCCGCTGGCAGTTTGTACCCCTGAGGCCAAATCGAACTGTGGATTGGCATAGTCAACCAACATGGTGGTCTGTGACCAGTTGTAGGCATTTTTGTATCCTACCCTGTTCAATCCAAGCATGTAATGGAACGTGTGGTCCTCACCAACTTTCATGTCATAGGTGGCATTGATATTGAGTGTGTTCCACTGGTCATTCTTGGAATAACGGTACACATGGTCTGGGTTGGCACCAACGGCCGTGTATTGATTAAGCACCAGTTGATAGGCTGGCAATGCCCCGGTAGCGGTAGAAGGTACCACCTCTCCGGCATTGTTCATGTAGATTCTGTTACCGCTGGCATCGTTCTTTGCCACGGCTGCCGACCAGGTGTCCCTTGCCGTATAGCGGGTTCCTGGCCTTTCAGTGATGTACTCCTGATTGGCATGCGTATAATCGAAATTGATCTTCATATCTTTCATCGGAGTGATGGTAAATCCTCCGTTCATGCTGGTATAGTTGGTCTCCTGGTTACCCGTATTTGCCTGGGCAATTTCAGAAGCAGGGCTCCTGAGCGGATCACCATCTTCTGTTGTGAATGGGTAGGTGGGACCCCAACGGTACATATACAACCATGGATCTGCAGTGGTTGAGTTGGTCGCGTAGGAATACTCTTTCAAACGTTTGGAATACATCATACCTGCATTCACCATTAACCAGTCATTGATGTCCGTTCCAATTCGAACGGCTCCGTTGTAACGGGTAAAATCATCTTTCTTGGCCGGTTTTACCATCCCTGATTGTCCCAGGTAGCCCAGGCTGATGTTGTAGTCAGTCTTGCCACTCTTGCCGTTGACCGACAAATTGTGGGTTTGGGTTGGAGTCCACTCTTCCACCATGTAATCATAGGGGTCGTAGGTTCTCAATCCGATCTTTCGGCCATTGGCATCCACATACCAGTCACGTCCGTAAAGCATCGGATCATTGGGTTTTACCGCGCCACCATAAGTATCTTTCCAGACTTTCGCTTTGTCAAGCCCTTCCCGGGTGATTTGCCAGAAAGCACCTGCAACGGTACCTCCCACACGTTCGAAGGCACTCACCGAGTATTCGAGGGCATCCAATTGTCCCATTTCCATCTTCTTGGAGATGTTTTGAAATGCGATGTTACCGGAATAAGTAACATTTACACTCTCTGTCTTTGCACCTTTCTTGGTGGTAATCAAAATAACGCCAAATGCTGCCTTTGCTCCATAAATAGAGGCAGATGCAGCATCTTTCAATACAGATATTGACTCGATGTCATCCGGGTTAACCATTTGTATGGATGGAATCTCTACGTTGTCCATTAATATCAGCGGAGATGATCCACCCTGAAGAGAACCCAGCTGACCACGAATTTTCATGATCGGATCGGATCCAACCTCACCACTGGGAATTACCACACTCAAACCTGGAGTTGTACCTTGCAATCCACGACCAACGTCAGCGATAGGTCTTGCTTCCAGTACTTTTGTATCTACAGATGCCACTGCCCCGGTCAGGTTCGCTTTCTTTTGCTGACCAAAACCAACGACAACAACTTCGTCAATCTCTTCGTTGGAGGATTCAAGGACAATGTTCACGGTGGATGAAGTACCAATTTTTACCTCTTGCTGCTTCATTCCAATGTAACTGACCACCAGGGTGGCACCTGCAGAAACAGAAAGTTGGAACTTGCCATCCATATCGGTGGTAACTCCGTTCTTGGTTCCTTTTTCAAGAACTGAAACACCCGGAAGTGTCTCATTGACTGATTTATCCCGGATAACCCCGGATATCAGTCTTTTTTGTGCCATCGTCAGCTGGACAATCATGCACAAGATGAAGATTAATGCTACCGCTTTTTTCATGTGTAAAAAATTAGTTTTTGAAAGGTAACATGGAACCCGCCTCAACGATTAAGCTTTTTGGAAGATAACTGTCTGGGAAGGTTTCATAACACACAGGTTAAAATAACATTTTGAAATAGAATTAGTATTAACAAAGCATTACAAAATTTTACTAAAATTAAACATTTAATTTGTATGTTGTATTACATCTTTTCAAAATTCTCACTTTTTTTTTGATTCCACTCTATTTTGGCCCACCCCAAGGCGCAGACTCTGTCAAAAGTCATCTTTTCTTGCCAATCCAGGATGTTGTGAAACGGTCGTCTTTCAAAACCACATGCCTGGGTCGCGGAATAGTTTGGCAATCCTCCCCCAAGTTACCAACAATTTATATCTTTAAACACCATTTACTGCTTTAAAATTTTACGATGAGGCTGATCATGAGAAATATCCTGTTGATTATCGTATTGCTGCTGACCGGTTTTGGGTCTAAGGCCCAGAAATTAACATTTGCCCATGTCACAGACACGCATATAGGGAGCCAGATTGGTGCCTCCAACCTTGCAGAGACCGTAGCAGACATCAACAGCCAGAAGGATATTGATTTTGTGATGGTCACAGGGGATATTACAGAGTTTGGATCGGACAATGAGTTGCAGCAAGCCCGTTCCATCCTGGACCAGCTCAGCAAGCCATGGTATGCGCTTCCGGGAAACCATGATTCCAAGTGGTCTGAGAGTGGCAACAACAGCTTTGTCACTATTTTTGGGGCAGAGGAGTTTGTCTTTGAGAAGGGCGGATTCCTTTTTGTTGGAACAGCTTCGGGGCCCAATATGCGGATGGCACCCGGATTGGTTCCCCGCGAACAGATCGTTTTCCTCGATTCAATTCTCAGCCATCGCAGCAACCCCCTTCAGCCGCTTATATTTGTCAACCACTATCCACTGGATGAGTCCATCTCCAATTGGTACGACATAGTTGACAGACTCAAGACGACCCATGTAAAGGCAACGCTGCTCGGTCATGGTCACCGGAACCATTTGTACAATTTCGAAGGTATTCCGGGGGTTATGGGCCGATCCAACCTTTCGACCAACCAGCAAGGGGTGGGCTACAACCTTGTGACCCTCGAAAATGATACCATGTATTACCGGGAGCGGTTGTCGGAGGGGAAAACGCTACCTGTTTGGTGCCGAATACCCGTCGGCACCTCTTCCATGAACAAATCTGATGCCGGCAAAACAGAAATCGGCACTCCAAAGGCAACCCCCAAGCGCCCGGATTACTCCATCAATCAAAAATATCCGGGAACAAAGAGCCGATGGAAAATACAGGAGGATAGCGACATAGGGACAGGATTAAGCCGAAGTAAAAACAGGGTAATCTATGCCAATACCGCCGGTGAAATTGTGGCATTGGAACTCCTTACCGGGAAGGTAATCTGGCGTTTCCGTACAGCAGGCAAGATCTACTCCACCCCTGCAATTGGCGGCAACAGTGTGGTTTGTGCCTCAACCGATCACAACATCTACTGTCTCGATGTCAAAACCGGGAAAAAAATCTGGATGCACCCAACCATTAAGCCAATTGTGGCTTCCCCTGCAATCGAAGATGGGATGGTCTACATCGGGGCATCCGATAGCTCTTTCAGGTGCATCCGCCTCTCAGACGGGAACCTGATGTGGCGATTTGATGAAGTTAAGAACTTTGTGGAGTGCAAACCACTTGTACTAAAGAATAGTGTCTGCTTTGGATCCTGGGGAAATACCTTTTATTCACTGGATAAAAAAACAGGCAACCTTCAATGGGTGAGGGAAAAATACAGCAACAGGATGCTATCTCCGGCCGCAGTTTGGCCGGTAGCTGCCAACGGTAAAATCTTTTTGGTGGCGCCCGACCGGCACATGACTGCCCTGGATGAAGCCAGCGGAGCGGAAATATGGGATTCCGGCAAATATTCCTGCAGGGAATCCATAGGGATTTCAAACGATGGTAAACTCGTATACATCAAGAACATGAACGAAGGAAACATCGATGCCTTTTACACCACTTTCAATGAACAGAAACTTGCCTGGGAATGCAAGGCAGATCTTGGATATGAAATAGCCCCTTCTCCCATTGTCGAATCAGGAAACCTGATCTTCGTACCTACCACGGCAGGAATCGTGGTGGCCATAGACAAAAAGACCGAGCAGGTTGTTTGGAGGTACAAGGTCTGCAATGCCCTGATCAACGCCATCCTTCCTGTCGGGAAAAGAAAGATCGTGGTAAGTACTTTGGATGGGAAGGTAGAATATCTATCGTTTTAAAGGA
>CAZVTL010000126.1:0-11069 GCA_964630075.1 uncultured Tangfeifania sp. | reverse complement strand
CCGTAATTGAAAACAATGTCTTTCCCATAAATAGCATCATCTACCCGGATGGCCGCATGGCCCCAATAGCTGTAGATCTCGTCGCCTGGTGCACATATGATGAGGCTTATTTTGGCCGATGGCGATAGTGGCTGGGAGAATCCCTGCAGCGAGAGTGTCAAGGCCGTCAGAAGGAGGAGAAAGAGTTTGCGCATGGTGTTGGAAGAATGAAACGGGGAAACAATGAAACAAAGAAACGGAGAATTGAAGGAAGGAGGGACAGCAGGGGCGATCCTGTGTGGTCGCCCTTGTGGATTTCAAAAAAATTTAAACAGGGCAAGGGGGCTAGATTTATCTCCAGTTGGCGACGATAGCGCCCATGATCATGTAGGCTGTCAGGTCAAAACCGGCATGAATCAGGAAGAGTTTGACCGGCTGGTTCTCGAAGAGGACACTGTTCAGCTTGGAGAGGGTAATCCAGAAAAATGCGATGCAGGCTCCGATGATGGCCCCGAACGGGGCATTGGGATTCGGTCCGAGCACCATGGAGATCACAAAGGATGCTGCAAGGCCACTAAGAAAGGTCAGAAGTGTAATCAACCAAATGGGCTTGTTGGTTTTTAAATCGCTCTCTGTGAAATTGTTGAGTGCCATCCATGGTTTGCCAAACAAGATGGGAGAGTACCAGAGTGCCCCAAGTACCAGGTAGGAGATACCTGCCAATAATACGGACCAGAAGTTCACTTTGGCCATTGTTGCTAACATATCCATGATTTGTATTTTTAATGGTTGGATTTATTTGTGTCGAAACTACGAAAAAAGATGGATTCCGCACCCACTTGGGTGAAATTACGAAACGAAGTTAAGCGAAGCTAATTGCGAAACGAAGCCCAGCGAAGCCAATTACAAATTATTGACTGGGAAGTGATTGTATGCGTGCACAATAGGTGATGCCAGGAACAAGTGCAGCGTCGCTACTCCGAGGTACTGTACAGATAGAAATCTCGTGTCAGTAATACAAACTCTTTTGAATATTTATTCCCTTCCTGCAAGATGACAAGTTCATCTGTTTCAGGATAACATGGGGATACTGAAAAATCTAGCAATACTCTTTTGGGCGGTTTCCCGGTTTTTGGCAGGACAGTGGTTTTCCTGCGGAGGTAGAATCCTGCGAGGCGAGCAGTCTCCCGAAAATGGTCCATCGCTTCGGCAGGCAGAATCACCGCCAGTCGGCCGTTGTGATTTAGCAATTTCTTTGCTCCGGCGATCAATTGTTCAAAGGAGAGTGCCACATCGTGGCGGGCAGCCGCAGAGGCCGGATCAGCTGGTTTCAGGGATTGTTTGAAGAAGGGTGGATTGCATACAATCCAATCGAATTTTGCCTCCTGCGTTTCCTGGTAAGTATTGAAATCGGTGCAGATGAGTGTTAGCCGCTCCTTCCAGGGGGATTGGTGAAAGTTGAGCAGGGCATCTGCGCAGCCATCCTCGTTGAGTTCGATGGCGGTAATTTGGGCGGAAGCAAATCTTTGGGCAAGCATCAATGCGATCAGCCCTGTGCCGGTCCCCACATCCAGAATCCTACTCTCCCCCAGCTCCATGCCCTCTGCCCCTGGCCCCATGCACCAGGCCCCCAGCAATACGCCGTCTGTACCCACCTTCAAAGCAGATTTGGGTTGTTCGATGCGGAATTGTTTGAATTGGAACCAGGTGTTTGACATAGAATAAGTGCCTAGAGTGAACTAAAGTGACTAGAGTGACTAAAGTTATGAACTCCGAAAATAAATTTTACAAGTGACTAGAGTGAACTAAAGTGACTAGAGTGAACTAAAGTTGGGGACTCCGGAAATTTGTAAAAAGAGTGAGTAATGTTGGTAAATCCGAATACTTTTGATTATGCGTAAGTACTTTAGTCACTTTAGTTCACTCTAGTCACTTTAGGCACTTGTGATAGAGCCATCCTGCAGCCTGATCATCCGGTCGGTCATTCCTGCGAAGTGGTCGTCGTGGGTGACAATAACAAAAGTATGGCCAAATTTTTCGCGCAGGGAGAAGAAGAGCCGGTAGAGCTCCTCCTGGTTTTGGGAGTCGAGGTTGCCGGAGGGTTCATCGGCCAGAATGACCGAAGGATTGTTGATCAATGCCCGGGCTATGGCTACCCGCTGTTTTTCACCACCGGAGAGTTGGGAGGGTTTGTGGTGCTGTCGCGGAAGCAGATCCAGCAACTGCAGCAACTCCTGGGCCCTCTTTTCAACCACGCTCTTTTTTGTACCGGCAATGTAGCCCGGGATGCAAACATTTTCAAAAGCCGTAAACTCGGGCAGCAGGTGGTGGAACTGAAAGACAAATCCGATCTGTTGGTTTCTGAAGCGGGAGAGCTCCTTTTCGCCCAAAGAGAAGAGGTCATTCCCGTCAATGCGTACCTTGCCGGAGTCGGGCTGAAGCAAGGATCCGAGGATTTGAAGCAGCGTCGTTTTTCCCGCACCACTGGCCCCAACGACCGAGACGATCTCATGTTTTTCCACCAACAGTGAGACATCCCTGAGTACCTGGAGATTTCCGTAGGATTTGGTTAGCTGAATTGCTTCGAGCATGGTTATTTTAACTCCTCATCAATTTTTCTGGTGAAATCACTCCCCTTTTTCTCCATTTTATCTTTGAGATTGGTGAATTCCCCCTTGATGTCGGAGGTTTGATCCGTGATTTCACGCTTGATATCGTCTGTTGCCTTGTGAAACTCGTGCATCAGTTTCCCTATGGTTCTGGCGATGCCGGGAATGGCATCTGCGCCAAAAAACAGGAGGACAAAGAAGACGATCACCATGATCTCTCCGCCGCTGATAAAGAGTAAAGGATGTGACATAGAAGCTTTCTTTTTTGCAAAGATAACATTCCTCAGAAAATTGAATCCCTTTCCACCCTTTTAGCCAATAAAAAACCCGGAATTTTTGGTTCCGGGTTTTTTACAAAAATCTTTTTTATTTCTTGGCTTCCTGCTTTTTCAGTTTTCTCAAAAGCGTTTCATAGGCAATTGGCGTTGCAACGAAAATGGAAGAGTAGGTACCGAACATGATCCCGAACAGCAGTGCGAATACAAATCCCTTGATGGAGGTTCCGCCGAAGAGGAAGATGGCAAACAACACCACCAATACCGTGAGCGATGTACTGAAGGTACGGCGCAGGGTGCTGTTCATGGCATCGTTGTAGGTCTTTTCCATCTCCTGTTTGGGATGTAGGTGGACATATTCACGAATCCGGTCGAATACAATTACCGTATCGTTGATGGAGTATCCGATGATCGTCAGGATGGCGGCGATAAACGACATGTCCACCGCAAGTGAGAAGGACAACCATCCATCCAGCAGGGAGTAAAGACCCAGAACGATGATCACGTCGTGTGCCAGCGAAGCCAGTGCGCCGATGCCGAACTGCCAGTTCCGGAACCGTACGGCAATGTAGAGGAAGATGATCAGCATCGCAAAGATGACCGACAGGACTGCATCGTTCTTGATGTCATCCGAAATGGTTGGCCCAACTTTCTGGGAGCTCATCCGGTAATCAGTAAGAAATTTTTCCAAAGTGACATCTGCCTCCAGGTAGGGCTTCATCCCATTGTATAATTTGGCTTCCACTTCGTTGTCGACTGCTTCTGTAGCTTCCGCGATGCGGTAGTCGGTCGTGATACGAACCTGGTTGTTTGAACCGAACGTTTTTACCTCAGGTGCAGTGCCAAATTCGGAGGCAAGGTGTTTGGAGACATCTTCCACCATCACATCCTTGTTGAGACGAACCACATAGGTACGGCCTCCCTTGAAGTCGATAGAGTAGTTCATTCCCTTAAACACCATGGATAGTACTGAAATACTTATCAGGATACTGGAGACCACATAAAAGATTTTTCTTCTTTGAATGAAGGGTGCATTGACGTGACGCAGCCACTCTCCGGATAATTTGGATACGAAGGTGATTTTCTTGTTGGTATCCAGCCATCTTTCAAGAATGAAACGGGAGATAAAGATAGAGGTGAAGAGTGAAGTGATGATACCGATGATCAAGGTAGTAGCAAATCCCTGGATTGGACCCGAACCGAAAACGTACAATACGATACCGGTTAAAAGGGTGGTAACCTGGCCGTCGATGATCGCCGAATAGGCATTGTTGTATCCGTCCTTGACTGCGAGCCTCAGCCCTTTTCCGGCCCGAACCTCCTCTTCAATACGTTCGTTGATCAATACGTTCGCGTCGACCGCCATACCCATGGTCAGTACGATACCGGCGATGCCGGGCAGGGTCAAAACGGCTCCCATGGAGGCCAGGATTCCAACCAGGAAGAAAAGGTTCACGAGCAGCGCGATGTTGGCGGCCAATCCTGCTTTCTTACTGTAGAAGAACAACATGTAAGTGAGCACCAGCAGGAAGGCAATCAGGAAGGAGTACATCCCACTCTCGATCGACTCTTTACCAAGTGTAGGCCCGACAATCTCTTCCTGGACAATGCGTGCCGGAGCAGGCATCTTACCCGATTTCAACATGTTGGCCAAGTCTTTTGCCTCATCCACGGTGAATTGCCCGGAGATCTCTGTACGGCCATTGGGAATCTCACCCTGAACGGTAGGGTAGGACTGAACATAGTCGTCCAAAACGACGGCGACACTCTTGCCCACATTCTCACGGGTCAAGCGCTGCCATACTTTGGCGCCTTCTGCGTTCATGGTCATGTCGACCACGCTGTTGGCCTGGTTCTGTCCGAAATCCTGACGGGCTTCGGTAACTGCACCGCCGTCTAGTGGAGCGCGACCATCGCGGCTGGATACCTTGATGGCAAGCAAAGCGTAGAAACTGCCGTTGTCTTCGGTAGGTTTGGCAGTCCACCTGAAGATCATGGTGCGTGGGAAAACAGATTTGACCTGTTGTAATTTGAGGTAGTTATTTACGCTTGAAGTGTCCTTGATGTGTGCATAACCAACGATCGGGCCGCGCATCATCTGCCCGTCACGGGAGGTGTTCGGCGAAAGAACTGCAAAAAGCGGGAAATTCTTGGCAATCTCTTCGGTGGAGCCGGCGGCCAGGGAGTCGGTTCCCTGCTTCTTGATCTCGCTCAGCAAGCTGCCGGATGATTTGGTGGTATCTGCTTTGGCAGTTGTGGTGGCAGCAACAGTGGAAGGATTTAACGATTCCTCCATGGCTTTTACCTCCCTCAGCCTTTTGTTGGCTTCCAGCAGATAGGAGTATACTTCACTGTTTTCGTAGGTCTCCCAGAATTCGAGGTTGGCAGTACCCTGAAGTAATTTCCGCACCCTTTTTGCATCACGGATACCCGGAAGTTCAACCAGAATCCGTCCTTTGGTCTGCAATTGCTGTATGTTTGGTTGGGTAACCCCAAAACGGTCTATACGGGTTCTCAGAATTTCGAAGGAGTTATCGATGGCAGCATCCGTCTCCAGGCGAATAATTGACAGTACCTGTGCATTGGTGGAGTTGTAACTAACCTTGTCTCTCAGGTCGAGGGTATTGAAGATGGCAGCCAGTTTGGCATTGGGATCAATCTGCTCAAATGCCTTTCCAAATAGGGTTACAAAGTCTTCCTGACTGTCCCGCTGGTTTTTAATGGCAAGACGGACGGCAGCATTGAAGGTTGAATCGGTACTGTAGCCCGATAGTGCCTGGATCAGGTCCACCACAGAAACCTCCAGGGTAACGTTCATACCACCCTTCAAGTCAAGACCGAGCGGTAACTGAAACTCTTTTACCTCTTTGAAGGTATACTTCTTCAATCCAAGGAAATTGTAGACCGGTTGGTTGGCAATTGAATCGAGGTAACGGGTTTCGTAAGTTTTGGCAATACGCTCAGCTTCAACCTGCGTTGCGCCTGGGCTCTCTGTTTTTGCCTTTTTGGTTCCATAGGCTGACGCATCATTTTCAACAGTTACTGCCTTGTAGGTAAAGTAGAGCTGATAAAAACAAACCAATCCTATCAAAATGGCTATGAGCCTGATCAATCCTTTATTCTGCATTGGGAATTCGGTTTTTTATTTCTATTCTTTGTTAACTTCCTAATCCTAAAAAATCATAGTGCGCAAAGATATTTATTTTTTTGATATTAAATAGTTGAGTCTAACGCGAAAAGTAGACTTCTGCCACGAAGGCACCAAGACACCAAGATGCACGAAGGTTATTGTATTGAAATATAGCACTTTGTGAACCTTGATGTCTTTGTGCCTTTGTGGCATTTTTGAATATTTAGACCATTTGGGCAAAATAATTTAAAGGGAGATGTTTCGATGCTCGTAGTCAATTACTGCTTTTTCACGGTAGAAGAAATCGCTGCCAAGCAGTCCGGCAATTTTTTTGTCTGAATATTTGGCATATTCTTCGTTGATGTGGCTCAGATCAACGATAGCTACCTGAAGCGGATCAAAGGAGCCTTCACCTAACCTGAAGTCGCTGATCGTACCAACGGAGGTCTCAACCATCTCCTGTCCCAGACCTGTGGCCATGGATCCTACAGACTCCTCCTCCACCAGTCTGGCTGCCAGGGTTTTGTCAATGACGCTTTTGGAGGCCCCTGTATCAACCACCCACCAGAGGTTTTCCATCTCTTTGTGCAGGAAGGGGACCAGCAGGTGTATGGTACCTTCTTCCAGCCACACAATCTCCAGGGTAATATTTTGGCGTGCGCTCATGGTGCGAAGTAAATAAAAAAGCCAACCCAAATGGATGGGAAGGCTCTTTATTAATTTTGGATTTTCGATTTGGGATTTTGGAATAGCATCCGGCATATTAAGAGTAACCAGGTTTATTGCTCATATTCAATCAGCTCACTGCTTTTTCTAATCCAAAATCGAAAATCGAAAATCCAAAATGTGCTATTATTTGTTCAGTTCATCCAACACAATCATTACTTCTCTTACATGTCCTTCGCTTACCTTCATCATGGCAGCCTCTTTTTCGTTGAGCTGGAGTTCGAAAATTTTCTCGATTCCGTTTTTGCCCAGTACGACAGGAACACCCAGGTAACAGTTCTCGATGCCATATTCCCCTTTCAGCTGGATACAGACAGGGAAGATCCTGCGCTGGTCTTTGATGATGGCTTCTACCATCTGCGCTGCAGCAGCTCCTGGAGCATACCATGCCGAAGTTCCCATCAGCTTGACAAGTTCACCACCACCTACTTTGGTACGCTGCACAATGGCTTCCAGACGCTCTTCGGAAACCAGTTCCGTAACAGGGATACCTCCAACCGTGGTGTAGCGTGTCAGCGGCACCATGGTATCCCCATGACCACCCAGCAACATGGCTGTAATCTCTTTTTGTGAAATGTTCAACTCATCGGAGAGGAAAGCACGGTAGCGGGCAGTATCAAGAATTCCGGCCATTCCCAAAACCCGTTCGCGTGGAAATCCAGAGGTGATGTGTGCCTGGTAGGTCATGACATCCAAAGGATTGGAGACGATTACCAGGATGGTATTGGGCGAATATTTTACGATGTTCTCGGTAACCGATTTTACGATTCCGGCATTGACCTGAATCAGGTCATCGCGGCTCATACCGGGTTTCCTGGGAAGTCCTGAAGTGATCACCACTACATCAGAGTTGGCGGTCATCGAATAGTCGTTGGTAACACCGATGGTCTTGGTATCGTAACTATTGATCGGGGCTTTTTGCCAGATGTCGAGGGCTTTCCCTTCTGCAATACCCTCCTTGATGTCCAGAAGGATCACCTCATTTACGATTTCACGGGATGCCAGCACATCTGCGCATGTGGCTCCTACGTTTCCTGCTCCTACAACTGTAACTTTCATCTTATGTCAATTTTTTTTACTGTAATAAATACGATTGCAAAAATATTTAGTTATTCGGGATTGCTATTTTTTTTGAAAAAAGATTAACGAAAACTTAATCAAGGCTGTTTTTTACCTCTTCAATAATTCTATTGGCAAGTAGGTTTGCCTGCTCCATGGAACTGCTTTCCGAATAGATTCTTACAATCGGTTCTGTGTTTGATCTTCTCAGGTGGACCCATTCCCTGTCGAAATCGATGCGTACCCCATCCACATCGGTGATTCTCTGGTGCTTGTATCGCTCCTTGATCTTTTGAAGAAGCGCCTCCAGGTCGATTCTGCTGTCAAGTTCGAGTTTCTTCTTGGCCATAAAATAGGAGGGGTATTGCGACCTGAGCTCTGAACATTTTAACCCTTTCTTTGCGAGATGCGTCAGGAACAGGGCGATGCCTACCAGGGCATCCCTTCCATAGTGGCTTTCGGGGTAGATGATCCCTCCATTGCCCTCACCCCCGATGACTGCACCGGTATCCTTCATGGTCTTGGTAACATTGACTTCACCGACCGCGGAGGGTGTGTATTTCATTCCATATTTCTCCGATATGTCCTCCAATGCCCTGGAAGAAGATAAGTTGGAGACCGTATTGCCCGGCGTGTGGGCCAGGACATAGTCGGCTACTGCCACAAGGGTGTACTCCTCGTTGAACATCGTTCCATCTTCGCTGATGATGGCAAGACGGTCTACATCCGGGTCGACCACGAAGCAGACGTCCACCCCGTTTTGTACCACCAATCCGGCAGTCTCCACCAGGTTCTCGGGAAGTGGCTCAGGTTGATGGGCGAAATTCCCGGTAGGGTCGCAATTGATCTCTACGATCTTTTTAACCCCCAGTGCGCTCAGTAATTTGGGTACTACTGCACCTCCCACCGAATTGACAGCATCAATTGCGACACAAAAATTGGCCTGTCGGATGGCATCCACATCTACCAGTTTCAGATTCAAAACATGCTGGATATGGTAATCATCAAAGTTGGCAAGGCGGATTTCGCCCAGTTGTTCCACCGCGGCAAAGCTAAAATCATTGGCCTCCGCCAGAGTTAGAATTCTTTTGCCTTCAGCATCGTTGAGAAATTCTCCCTGCTCGTTCAGCAGTTTTAGTGCGTTCCACTGCTTTGGATTGTGACTTGCCGTCAGGATAATTCCACCGTGGGCTTTTTCAGCAACCACTGCCAACTCCGTAGTCGGGGTAGTGGCCAGTCCGATATCGGTCACATCCAGTCCCATTCCGATGAGGGTGCCGGTCACCAGTTTGTTGACCATGTTTCCTGAAAGGCGGGCATCACGACCCACTACAATCCTGAGTTTTTGTGGGCCAGCATGGCGCTCCAATGCCCATGCGGCATAGGCTGCCGCAAATTTGACCACGTCGACCGGTGTTAGTCCTTCACCGGGGAGTCCGCCGATGGTTCCCCTGATTCCTGAAATTGATTTTATGAGTGACATCCTGCTATGGGTTTAATTGATATTTTAACGCTGAGGATCGCTTTTGCCCTGTTCGGGTCTTCTTTTTTTGAAGGTGCAAAATTGTTAAAATATCCTTGTTTTACAAACTATTGTCAGACATTGAAGTGCCCGACTGCTATTTGTTGGTTTTTTTTGCGAAATTTGCAGCGGAATTGTATAATTAGTTGAATACCATGAAGAGAGAAAGAGGACAGGAGCGCGATTCCAAGCGTACCGTCGATAAGAGAAGTCCGGGCAGCAGGCCCAGAATAAAAAAGGAGGAGTCAGCCGGAGCCACCGGACGATCCAAGCGGGTGATCAGAACCGGCACCGCCTACCCCGAAGAGGTGGTTAAAGCCAGGAAAAAAATTGACATTCCTCCTCCGGTTGGGGTGGGGAAAAGAATCGGCAAATCCAAACCTGAAACCGCCAAAGTGGAAGTTACCCGTCCAAAAAGGGTATTCAAAGAGCGTACCTCCGATATCTTCCGTCGCGAGGTGATCAACAAACCGATTGAAAAACGCTTCGAAAAAACAGAGACAGACAGCTTTCTTACCACAGGCGGCAAGGTGCTACGCGGAAAGCTAGGCAAGCGAAATGTCATTGAAGGGCTGGAGCGGGAAAAGCGGACATCCCCTGCAAAGCGTCCTGTCAACGATGGCACCATCCGGTTGAACCGTTTCATTGCCAACAGCGGGATGTGTTCCAGGAGAGAGGCCGATACCTACATCGCCACCGGTTGTGTTACTGTCAATGGCGAGATCGTATCAGAAATGGGCTACAAGGTCAGGTCGGGTGATTCCGTCAGTTTCAATGGAAAACTACTTTCCATCGAGAAAAAGGTATATGTTTTGCTGAACAAACCCAAAGGCTTTGTCACCACTGTGGAGGATCCGCATGCAGACAAGACCGTGATGGACCTGGTGAAAAATGCTTGTTATGAAAGGATTTATCCTGTTGGCAGGCTGGATAAAAGTACAACCGGGTTGTTGCTTTTCACCAACGATGGGGATCTTACCAAAAGACTTACCCACCCAAAATACAACCGCAAGAAAATATACCATGTGCACCTCGACCAAAAGGTGACCAAATCGCATCTCGATGAGATCGTCAACGGGGTAACCCTTGAAGATGGATTTGTTGCAGCCGATTCGGTGAGCTATGCCGACGAAGAGGACAAGAAACAGGTTGGTATCGAGATTCACTCCGGAAAAAATAAAATTGTACGGCGTATTTTTGAACACCTGGGGTACAAGGTAGTGAAGCTCGACAGGGTCTATTTTTGTGGTCTGACCAAAAAGAACCTGCCGCGCGGTAAATGGCGTTTTCTAACACAGGACGAAGTCAATATGTTGAAGATGAGTTCAAATTAGCTTCGTCTCTAAACTTTTGTAATGTTATGCTCCGAGAGGAGACTAATTCAATGACGTGAAAGAGGAATTTCTGCGAAATATCACCCAAAATCAGGGGATTATCCACAAAGTCACAAGGATCTACTGTGACAATGAGGATGATCGAAAGGATCTTTTTCAGGAGATTTTGATCCAATTGTGGAAATCCTATGACAAGTTCAGGGAACAGTCAAAGTTTTCTACCTGGATGTATCGTGTGGCCATTAATACGGCGATCACCAATTTTAAGAAGGATGTCAGGAACAGAAAGAAAAGTGAGATCGGAAAGGATCTCTATCTCCTGGCAGATGAAGTATATGATTATGAAAAGGAGGAGCATCTTACTATGCTCCATGAGGCGATAAATCAACTGACAGGAATTGAGAAATCGATCATTTTACTCTATCTTGAAGACAA
>CAZVTL010000125.1:6428-11175 GCA_964630075.1 uncultured Tangfeifania sp. | reverse complement strand
TGATTGGACGCCCACGCAGGGGCGCCCCTGCGTGGGCATCCGATCTTCAAATCATCACATTCCCGGCAAATTGATCCCTGTAATCTTGCGATAGAGATCCAATGCATAAAGATCGGTCATCCCGGATACGAAATCGACAATCGTCTGCAACTGTTCGTACAAATTTTCGCTTTGAAGGTGGTATTGGGAGGGGATGATGGAGAGTAGCTTCTCCGAAAACGGATCTTTGGGATCAAGGATGGCCGGGGTAAACTCCTCCAGCAGGGTTCCCAATATTTTGTAGCCTGCAATCTCTATCTGGATGACGACGGGATCCCTGTAGATCCTATCGGAAGAGAGTTCCCTGATTACCTTCATGGCTTTGCCAGAGTTCCCTTCCAGCATCTTCAAAAGTGAAGGAGTCGCTTCACCCCGCAGAATCTGCTCCAGGTTGTTGAGAAAGATCGCTGCACACTCTTTCACCAGCTTCCCGATCACCATCGCGCGCAGATAGCCGACCCGCTCGTTCCGGTCTGAGACAATTTTAAGGTTGGTTTGAATGACCGAAAGCACCTCTTTGTCGGCTCTTTCATCAAAAAATGCCAATAAAAGATCCTCTGTCTCTGCAGAGCCAATGATTTTAAGCTTGTGGGCATCCTCCAGATCGATCACCTGGTAACAGATGTCGTCGGCGGCCTCCACCTGATAGACCAGCGGGTGGCGGGCAAAACGCTGGGGATGGTCCGAAAGCTGGGGTATCCCCAAAATGGTGGCAATCTTGTAAAAGAGCGCCTTCTCAGTCTGGAAGAAGCCAAATTTGTGTTTGTTCCCAGCCAGGATGGATTCGTAGGGATATTTCACCACGGCGGCCAGGGTAGAATAGGTCAGGCCAAATCCTCCCTCCCTTCGGCCATTGAAGGTATGGGTCAACAATCTGAACGCATTGGCATTCCCGTCGAAACAGGTAAAGTCGGACTGCTGTTCGGCCGGCAATTTATCCAGATAGGTTTTGCCTTTCCCCTTGCTGAAGAAGTTGGAGATGGCATGCTCTCCCGAATGTCCAAAGGGTGGGTTGCCCATGTCGTGGGCCAGGCAGGCGGTAGAGACGATGGTCCCGATTTCGGCCAATATGGATTGATCCGTAGGTTCCCCCATCCGGGTAAGGCCAAGTGCCACCAGGTTTCCCAGCGAACGGCCCACGCTGGCCACCTCGAGGGAGTGGGTGAGCCGGTTGTGCACGAAGATACTTCCCGGCAAGGGGA
Organism: uncultured Tangfeifania sp.; assembly: GCA_964630075.1. GTDB lineage: Bacteria > Bacteroidota > Bacteroidia > Bacteroidales > Prolixibacteraceae > CAINVV01. The sequence continues at coordinate 9,934 of CAZVTL010000125.1, read as the reverse complement.
ATACCTGGGTCTTGTTTTGCAGCCTCCGGAAGGGAGAGGAGAAGATGAGGCGGTCATAATCCCGCTGGAAGGCGGTCCGGATCTCCTCCGGTTCGTCGTAGTGTCTGAATTCAAGGCCCAAACGTACCGGAGAGATCAACTGACTCCATTTTGTCATGGTAACAGGTTCTGGTGACGGCTCAAATTTGGACTATTTTTCGAATATGACAAAAGGATTGTTAAATATTTATAAATATCTTCGCACAAATTAACTTTTCCCGGATTTTATGTTCAACGGTCTGTTACTCCCCTTGCTGGTTGCCATGTTCCTGGCGTTGAACATGGGCGGAAGCGGTACCGCACCCTCCTTCGCAACAGCTTTTGGATCAGGCATCATCCGGAGATCTTTGATACCCGGGCTTTTTGGAATCTTTGTCTTGCTGGGGGCATTGCTGGCCGGAAAGAATACGGCTATCACCCTTGGAAAGGAAATTTTACCCGCCGTCAGTCTTGACTACACCCTTACCACCATCATCCTTTTTTCTGTAGCCCTCTCCCTCTTGTTTGCCAACCTGATCGGGGTGCCGCAATCTACGGCTCAATCTACGGTGGTTGCCTTGATTGCCCCTGCCCATTATGTCGGACAGCTCAACACCCACAAAATATTTTACGAGATCCTTCCCACCTGGATTGTAATGCCTTTCATCTCATTTGGCATCATGTATTTTATCACCAGGGTCATCTCACGACGTTTTGACCTTAGAAATCCCGGGTACTTTGCCACCGAAAAACGGCAGAAATTCTTCAACTGGGTGGTGATCATCACCAGCTGCTACGTGGCCTTCTCCATCGGATCCAACAATGTGGCCAATGCCGCCGGCCCGATCACCTCCATGATTACCAACGAAATGCACATCAACCCCACCAGCCAGAATTTCGTTTTGATCATGTTGCTCTGTACCTTGATTATTGCGCCTGTCTTTGCCATCGGCAGCTCCATTTTTGGCCACAAACTAATGGTCAGGACCGGTACGGCCATCATCCCTATCGGGAAGGTGGAGGCCTCCATGATTTCGTTCATCACAGCATCCCTCTTGCTGACAGCCTCGCTTACAAGGGGTATTCCTACCTCCCTGGTGCAACTCAATACTTTTGCCATCCTGGCACTCAGCGTTTCAAAAGTAGGATGGAAAGAGACCTTCTCCAAGAAGGTGGTGAAACAGTTCTGGATGATCTGGCTGATTGCCCCGCTGATCGCATTCATCTTCTCCTACCTGCTTACCTCACTGGCAGATCGTGCAGGATTGCTCTCCATGTAATCAGAATATCCCCGGCCTGAATTTTTTGACCACCTTGTCAAGTTCATCTCCATCCGGGAAATGACCCTTCAGCCTGGCTTTGAAAACCGGACCGTGGTTGGGCACCTTGGTATGCACCAGTTCATGAACCAAAATGTAGTCGATCACCCTATCGGGAAGCCGCATCAGGTGGAGGTTCAGGTTGATGTTCCCCAGGTTGGAACAGCTCCCCCAATTGGTTTTGTTGTTCTTGATGGTCAAGGCTTTAAAGGAGTAACCCAATTGATTGGCCAGTTCACGGATCCTGCCAGGCAAATATCTTTTGGCTTCATACCGCAATACTCCTTCCACCGCAATTTTTATCCTTGCTCCAATTTCAGGATGTTGGAGGGATGCCTCTTCCGGATAGCCAATGACCACCATTTGCGCCTGCTCGTGAAGTTTAACCTGAACCTTGGTAGATTTAACCGGCTCAAGGTGGTATTTAAAATTACGGGTAGAGAAGAGGTGACCCGGCAGAAGCTCCTTCCTGGTCAGGCCACGCTTTTCTAGCCTTTTCCTGGTTCGGATTACCCACTCCCTTTTCTCCTCCAGAAACGCCTCCCCCCTCGAGAATGGGAAAAGCCAGGGAATGGTAACCTGGACTTCCCCTGTCGATTTTATGGAGATTCTCAGTTGCCTGGACCTTGCCTTGCGGACCAGCAGCACTTCTCCAATCCCCTCCATGAAGAGGGTTTTTTCGCTCATTTTGTCTCCTCCTCTTCATCTGAAATCTCTTCCTGGCCATGGCCCAAAAAACTCTTTTTGATCCATCCTGGAAGGATCACAGCACCAATAAACAGGTAGGGATAATAACTGAAAAGCCGCCAGATGACCGTCATCAGGCTGACAAATCCATCCGGGATAAATATCTTCATATACTCCATAAAGATCATCTCAGAGATACCGGTTCCGCCGGGGGTAGGCATCACCATCATCATGATCCAGAGCACCAATTGCCGGGCATAGATATTGAAATGTTCCACCATGGAGAGCAAGTGAGGTTCTGCGTTGCCTTTGATACCATAAATCAGTGCCAATACCAAAAAATTGACCACCAGATAGTGGGAAGTCCAGGACAAGGCAGTTGCCCCAAAACTCTTCAGCCAGAACTTAAAAGGTTTGTTGGAGAGATGTTTGGAAGCTTTTACAATCTCGTTGCCCTGGTTGATGGCACCCTGCTTCCATTTGCGCAAACCAGGCAGGGAGAAGATCAGCACCAGGAATCTTTTCAATGCTTGTGGATTGATAAAGAGACCATAACCCACCAACAGTGCAATGAAGAGCATGACTGAGTATCCCGCCAGGGCAAAGTAGAAATACTTGTTCTGTACCAAATCCAGGGAAGAGGAGGCCGAGAGTTCAAAAAGATTGGTCCATCCTACCAACAATACGACCAACGGAAATACCAGCACAAAATAGAGTTCGTCCAAAAAGAGGGTAGCCAGCACTATGGCCGAACCTTTTCCGATCGAAAGCCCCTCCTTGTAGAGGAAAAGCAGGGCCACCGAGGTTCCGCCAACTGCAGAGGGGGTCACCGCCGATGAAAATTCCCACAACAAAACAATACGAATGGCGCCGATGATACTCAATTTACCCTCTGAAAGCACGCGCAGCCGGATTACATAACCGGTAATCCGGCCAACAATCATCAAGGCAGCCATGACCAGGAAAGTCACTACCAGGGGTGAGAATTGAATAGAGGCAAGCGCTTTGAGGGATCCTTCCCGTGTGAATATGTAAATTGCGACTCCTATCCCTATCAAGAGCGGCAGTATAATCTTCCCGGGATGAACTGAATGAACAATCTTAGCAGTATTTAGCTTCATAATGACCGAGGAAGGTTGGGAATTTCCTGAAATTAATACGGGTAAATCTAAAGAAATATTTCCTATTTTTGGGTAACCCGCCGAAGCTTTAATTTCCCGGGCCGGTGGGTTACCAGTTGCCATGCTTTTAAAATTGCTTCTTTTTATTGACCATTACCAAAATCGACCAACATGAGCGAAAATAAAGGGACCAAAATCCTGCTGGCATTTTTAGCAGGTGCCGCTATCGGAGCTGCCATCGGGTATTTTCTAAATTCGGACAAGAAAGAGGAGATATTGTCGGACATTCAGGAAGGTGCCTCCAAGCTTAAAAACGACATCCAGGAGAATCTATCCAAAGCCAAAGAGATGGTAGACAACT
>CAZVTL010000125.1:0-6328 GCA_964630075.1 uncultured Tangfeifania sp. | reverse complement strand
CTTAAAAACGACATCCAGGAGAATCTATCCAAAGCCAAAGAGATGGTAGACAACTTCCGGACCACTAACGTGGATAGCTCCACAGAAAATCCTGCCTAAATGGAACGTGACTCAAAGGAGTTTTTTCAGGAGCTGAAGCTGATGGTAAGCGATTACCTATCGGCCAGGATACAGCTGATCAAATACGAACTCTATGAAAAAACAGCCAAAATATCAGCTGCACTTTTCTCTTCTCTGGTCATCGTTTTACTGGCATCACTGATGCTCTTTTTCCTTAGCCTCGCGCTGGGTTTTTACCTTGGATCATTTTTTGACAGTTATGGCACCGGCTTTCTGATGGTAACCGGCTTGTACCTGCTCATGCTACTGCCTTTTATCTTTTTCAGGAAGAATTGGATAGAGAAAGCCATTATCAACCGGTTATTGGAAGAGCTTACGGATAAGGAAGAGGAGGAGGAAAAATGAGCAAAAAGAGAGCAAAAATTGACAACCTGGCCAAGCTAAAAATGGAGAAGAGCAAGTTGCAAAGCTACTGCAGCTACCAGGAAAAACTGATTGGATACAAGGTCGATTATCTCAGGGAAAATTATTCCGAATTGTTAAGCGATGCACTGCTTCCCTACAGCCAATCGCAGAACAGGGATGTGAACAACCTGCTGGATTCGGTCAACAACATCATCGCCAGGATGGTTCCCTCTGCATTTGAAGGCAAGTTCTTGCCCAAAATTATGCTCAAACTGATTGAGATCCTGATGATCCAAACTTTTAAGAAGACTAGAAATTAAAAGGCTAAAGGCTAAAGTTAGATTAGTATTAAGGATAGATTAGTTGAGTATGGGTTAATAAAAAACGCCTGGATGAAGATCCGGGCGTTTTTCATTTTGACAACGAATATTGGGAGTCCCTCACTTTAACCTTTAAACTTTATCCTTTAACCTTTAGTCTTAAAGTAATCAGTCAGGAAAATATCCTTTGATAATACCTCTTTTGGAATCTTTGATAAAAAGGAGTATCTCATCCCTTTCGCGCGAAGCCGGCATCTCTGTCTCAACAACTTCCAGTGCCTGCGAATTGTTGTAGCCCTTCTGGTAGATGATGCGGTAAATGTCCTGGATCTGGGTGATCATCTCGTTGGTGAACTCCCTGCGGCGCAAACCGATGGAGTTAACACCGGCATAAGAAAGTGGTTCGCGACCCGCTTTGATGTAGGGTGGCACATCTTTCCTTACCAGGGATCCTCCCGAAAGCATCACATGCTTTCCAATGTGGCAGAACTGGTGAATACCCGTATGACCACCAATGATGGCGAAATCATCCACAACCACTTCACCCGCAAGGGAGGTGGAGTTCACAAGGATGACATTGTCCCCCACCACACAGTCGTGGGCGACATGTACATAAGCCATGATCAGGCAATTGCTCCCAATGACCGTCTTCCCCTTGGCCGAAGTTCCCCGGTTGATCGTCACACACTCCCGGATGGTGGTGTTGTTGCCAATTTCAACGGTCGAATACTCGCCCCTGAATTTCAGGTCCTGGGGTTCACCACCTACGACAGCACCGGGAAAAATCTTGCAGTTCTTCCCAATTCGGGTGCCCGGCAAGATGGTTGCATGTGGGCCTATATTTGTTCCTTCTCCGATGACGACATCGTCACCAATCGTAGCAAACGGCTCAACGACAACCCCTGCTGCCAGTTTTGCATTGGGGTGGATATGGGCAAGTACTTGATTCATATTTCTTATTTATTTTTTACAATCTGTGCCATAAATTCTCCTTCACAAACCACGGTATCCCCGACAAAGGCGAGGCCCCTCATGTTGGCGATTCCCCTTCTGATTGGGCTCATCAATTTGATTTTGTATATAAGGGTATCACCTGGAACCACTTTTTTCCGGAACTTGATATTGTCCATGGTCATGAAGTAGGTAGAGTAGTCGCCATCGGCTGGCATGGAGCTGATCACGAAGATTCCGCCACATTGCGCCATTGATTCGACAATCATCACACCCGGCATCACCGGTTCTTCCGGGAAGTGCCCCATGAAGAATGGTTCATTCTGGGTAACGTTCTTTATTCCAATAATATAATCGCCACCCTTCTCGATGACTTTGTCGAGCAGGAGGAATGGATTCCGGTGGGGAAGCATACGCTTGATTGCGTTCACATCGTACAAAGGCTCCTTGTTTGGATCATACTCCGGGGGAGCTGATTCGGCCAGACTCTTCAGGTTCTCCTTCAGCAAAAGCTTTGTAAACTCAGTATTGGCAAGATGACCGGGGCGCTTGGCAATGATTCTTCCCTTGATTCTTTTACCCAGCAGGGCTGTATCGCCAATGAGGTCGAGCAGTTTGTGTCGGGCACATTCGTTGTCAAAATGAAGCTTCAGGTTGTTGAGAATACCAATTTCGTTGACCTGGATATGTTCGTGGTTAAAGAGATCGGCGATCCTGTTCAGCTCATCCTGCTGCATCTCCTGATCCATGATGACGATGGCATTGTCGAGGTCTCCTCCTTTTACCAGGTTGTTTTTCAACAATGCTTCGAGCTCCCGTACGAAGACGAAAGTACGGCATGGGGCAATCTCGGTAGTAAATTCCGTTGTGTTGTCGAAAGAGGCAAACTGGTTGCCCAAAACAGAAGAGTTGTAGGAAACCAGTACGTCGATCGAGAAATTCTCGTCGGGAAGAATGGTCAGTTCAGAGCCTGTTGACTGGTTGCGGTAGGTAATTTTCTTTTTCACGATGAAGTAATCCCTTTCGGCATTCTGCTCCACCACTCCAGCCTCCTGCAATGCTTCCACAAAAGGCAGTGCGCTTCCATCCATGATTGGGACCTCCGAGCCATTGATCTCCATCAGCACATTGTCAATATCAGAAGAAACCAAAGCAGCCATGGCATGCTCAATGGTGCTGATGGTTACTTCACCTTCCTGCAGCACTGTACCCCTGGCAGTACCCCTTACTTTCGACACAATGGCCTCGATCACTGGCTCACCCTCCAAATCTATCCGCTTGAACCGGAATCCAAAATTCTCAGGTGCCGGTTTAAAGGTAAGCGTTACTTCAACGCCGGTATGCAGACCTTTCCCGGTAACGGTAACCGGATAGGCAATGGTATTCTGTTTCACAATCATCCCTGACAATCTATAATTTAACTTAACTATTTAACTTGGTCTTACTATTCATTTTTTGATTCCATCGCCTTCACCCATTTCTTCAGGTCAGAAATATCTCCCGACAATTGGGGTAATTTTCTAAAGATGGCCATGGAACGCATAAAATCTTTGTGGTCCTGAACGGGTGAGCCGATCATCGTGGAATTATCCGGTATATTGGTCATGATTCCCGCTTGGCCACCGAGCCGGACATTGCTGCCAATGGTCAGATGACCTGAAACTCCAACCTGGGCCCCAATCATGCAATTCTTACCAATTTTTGAAGAACCAGCTACACCGGTCTGGCCGGCAATTACAGTATTTTCTCCGACCTCTGCATTGTGGGCTATCTGGATCAGGTTGTCCAATTTTACACCCCGACGCACAATGGTTGATCCCATTGTGGCACAATCGACGCAGGTGTTGGCCCCGATTTCAACAAGATCTTCGAGGATGACATTTCCAATTTGAGCAATCTTTGAGAAGGGACCATCCGGATTTGGTGCAAAACCAAAACCATCGGCACCGATGACAGCACCTGAATGCAAAATACAGTCTGAACCAATCTTGCAGTCTGCATAGATTTTAACACCGGAAAAAAGAGTGGTATTGTCACCTACCACAACATTTTCACCTACAAATACCTGGGGATAAATCTTGACATTTCTCCCAATCTTCACATGGTCAGAAATGTAAGCAAATGCTCCAACGTAGACGTCCTCTCCCAGGGTGGCACTGCTGCTGACATAGGAGGGTTGTTCGATTCCCCTTTTTGCGGGTTTCAGTTGCTCATACATTTTCAGCAGCTCTGCCAAGGCAGCATAGGGATCATCCACCCGGATCAGGGTACAACTCAGATTTTCATCGGGTTTAAACTCCCTTGAAACAATTACTGCAGCTGCCAGTGTGGTATAAATGTATTTTGTATAGGCCGGGTTGGAAAGAAAGGAGAGTGTGCCCGGAATACCCTGATCAATTTTTGAGATATTGTTTATCTTAACTTCGCCATCGCCTTCGATGGTTCCATTGAGAATCATTGCAATGTCTTTGGCCTTAAACTCCATTCATTTACTTTTAAAAATTAGGTGCAAAAATAAACAATATTAGTTACCCTGCGAGATTTTTGCCGGATAACAGACAAAATGTTTGCGTACGGTCTTGGTTAATCCCTCCAGATTTATATCGGAAGCATCCCTGATATCCTTCAACTTACCATTCTTGTAGAGGATTAGAATGGCCTCCTCATCAGGCTGATAAGCCTTGTTGGTCATTTCACCTAACGAGATAAAATAGTCGGCATCTCCATGCGCTAAACCCGGAATGGAACCTACTTTTGCCCTGATCTCCCCCACTTGACTCTCTCCAAAAGGATGGGGTGAGATCTTGATTTTCATCAGCTTTCTGTTCACGATGCGTGCTGCAAGTTCGGATAAAACCAGGTCAGGATAGGTGATCCAATCCTTGATGCTACTCAATATGTCAGAATCGTCGAGCCGGGAGAAGCTGTCAAGAGCCCGTTTCCGGGCCGAAGGGTCGGGCGATCTGAAATCGGCAGCGGTAATCTCCCCCTTCAAAAAGCAGGCAAATGCGGCAGAAGAGCTAACCTCCTGACCTGAAACAACCAGGTCGGAAGCTCGCCGGAGCAGATTCACCAGCGTTCGTTCTGCCGATACCACCGTCTTGTGAAGATATACCTGCCAATACATCATCCTTCTGGCAATCAGGAATTTTTCGACCGAATAGATCCCCTTGGCCTCAACAACCAGCTGATCATGCCGCACATCCAGCATCTTGATGATGCGGTCGGAAGAGACGACCCCTTCAGATACCCCGCAATAGAAACTATCCCTTTTCAGGAAATCGAGCCGGTCCATGTCCAACTGACTGCTTACCAGTAGATGGAGGAAGTGCTTGGGATATTGGTCCAGAAAAATCCGGATCGCAAGATCCAGTCTCCCGTCGAACTCCTCGTTTAACTCCCTCATAAACAGAAGCGAAAGCTCCTCGTGTGAGATTCCCTTTACCATACTCTCCTCCAGCGCATGCGAAAACGGTCCATGGCCAAGATCGTGGAGCAATACCGCAATGGTCACCCCTTCTGCCTCTTCGTCGGTAATCTCCACACCCTTCTCACGCAACACCTGCAAGGCAGTCCGGACGAGGTACATGCTTCCGATACTGTGCTCAAACCGGGTATGATTGGCACCCGGATAGACCAGGTAGGTGAGCCCCAATTGCCTGATTCGCCTTAACCTTTGAAAATAAGGGTGTTCGATCAAATCGAACAACAATCCAGAATTAAGATCAATGAATCCCCATACAGGATCATTCACAATTTTATGTTTGTTTTGCCGCACTCACTGATTATTTATTATCAAATTGAATCCTAATAATTTACAAATTCAACCCTCCATTTGTCGGGAGACGTTGCGTGCAACGTCTCTACTGATGCTCCTTTCAGCCTTTCTTCGACTTTCAACACTCAACTTTGAACTTTCAACGCTCATCTTTCCATTCGCAAACACCAGCAGATCATTCAAAAATAGAAATAAAAATTTGTTTAATTCAAACATTAGTAGTAATTTCGCACCGGAGAATAATCGAAGGATTAGGGGACGCATTGTCCCCTATTTTATTAAGTTAGCAAATGATATCGAAGGAAGTTATTCAAAGAATGGTGGAAGAAAAGCTGTCGGACACGATGTTTATCGTCGAGGTGACCGTCGGTTTGGGCAATGCTATTTCGGTAATTATTGACAGCGACCAGGGATTGAGCATCGACAAATGCATCGAAATGAGTCGTCACATCGAACATCAATTTGACCGTGAAGTGGAAGATTTTTCACTTGAGGTCTCCTCTCCCGGCCTTACCCAACCTTTCAGGGTACTGCGTCAATACCTTAAAAATCTGGAGAAAGAGGTGGAAATTGTTACCTCCAAAGGTGTGAAGATGGCAGGAATCCTGAAATCTGCCGACGATTCCGGCTTTACCGTGGAGATTGCAAGCAACGTAAAAATAGATGGAAAGAAATCGGTTGAACTGAAAACCGTTGAATTTTCGTTGAAAGATATAAAAACAGTTAAACCCGTTATTACTTTTAAATAAAATCCTGAAGATATGGACAACCTCAATCTGATTGACACGTTTTCGGAATTTAAAGACCTGAAAAA
>CAZVTL010000124.1:8301-11254 GCA_964630075.1 uncultured Tangfeifania sp. | reverse complement strand
GCGCCAAAACCTTGAATGGGGAAGAACTTACCTCCAGAAAGGTGGTGTTGGCCATCGGCAGGAGGGGTTCTCCACGTAAATTGAATATTCCCGGTGAAGAAGGTTCCAATGTTGCCTACCGGTTGCTGGAACCGGAACTAATACAAGGGAAGAACATTGTAGTTGTAGGAGGAGGGGATTCGGCCATTGAATCTGCCTTACTGCTGGCTGATCAGAACAAGGTTACCCTTTCCTACCGAAGTGAGGTATTTGGCAGGCTAAAGCCCAAAAACAACGAAAAAATAAGAGCGGCAATCTCTACCCAAAAGGTGAATGTCTTGTTTAATTCAGTTTTAACCCTGATTGAGGATCATCAGGTTAAAATGTCGGTCAAAGAGAGGCAGGGTGAATTGGTATTGAAAAACGATCTGGTATTCATTTTTGCCGGAGGAGAATTGCCAACGCAATTTTTGGAGAAGATTGGCATTCGCATCACCAAAAAATTTGGGGAGGCAATATTGAAACACGAAAAATAAACATGATGCCTGGGTTTGGAATCAGAAGATTGGTTGTAACATGTTTGCTATTGCTGTCAATCAAAGCAATGGCTCAAATTTCTCCGGGTGAGTTGGCCAAAGTGCATGCCCATCTGGAAGGAATAGCCAATTGTACGCAATGCCATACCTTGGGTGCTAAGGTTTCCAATGAGAAGTGTCTGGAATGCCACAAGGAGATAAAAGGCCGGTTAAATGAATCCAGGGGATTTCATGCTTCTGACAAGGTAAAAAGCAAGGATTGCATCATTTGCCACAGTGATCACTATGGCAGAAACTATGACATAGTACACCTTGTAAAGGATAAATTTGACCACAACGACACCGGATACAAACTGGAGGGAAAACATGCGACGAAAGATTGCAAGGATTGTCACAAAAGGGATTTTATAACCAACGTAGATATAAAAAAGAAGCAGGAAACCTACCTGGGCTTGAATAACCAATGCCTCACCTGCCACGAGGATGTTCACCAGAAAACCCTGGCCGTTAATTGTCAGAATTGCCATACTTTCGATGCATTTAAACCTGCTACAAGGTTCGATCATAACAAGGCAAAATACAAGCTCAAAGCCAAACATGCGGAGGTTGCCTGCGAAAAGTGCCATGTCAAAAGCCAACGAAATGGCAAAGATTTTCAGCAATTTACAGGGCTACAATACAGTAATTGTGTCAACTGCCACAAGGATCCGCATGAAAATAAGTTTGGCCAGGCCTGTACACAGTGCCATGTGGAAGAATCCTTTAAATCGGTCAAAAGTCTGGGGCAGTTTGATCACAACAAGACTGGTTTCCCGTTGACTGGCCGACATGAAAAGCTGGCCTGTAAACTTTGCCACAAAGTGAGTATTACGGTTCCAGTAAAACACGAAAGGTGTACAGATTGTCACAAGGATTACCACAACAACCAATTCCGGAAGGATGGAAAATCGCCGGATTGTTCTGACTGTCATGATGTTTCAGGATTTAATCAGTTTTCTTATCCCATTGAGAAACACAACCAAAGTAAATTCAAACTGGAAGGTGCCCATCTTGCAGCACCATGTTTTGAATGTCACAAAAAGGAGAAGGCGTGGAGCTTTAGGAACATTGGTGAGCGATGTGTAGATTGTCACAAGGATATTCACCAGAATAAGATCAATGCAAAATACTATCCTTCCCAACGTTGTGAAAATTGTCACAAGGTGACAGCCTGGAGTGAAGTTCAATTTGACCATCTTCAAACTCCCTTTCCCCTGGAAGGAAAGCATGTCTACATCTCCTGCAAGGAATGCCATTTTGACCCTAAGGTTAAAGAAGTTGCCAACCAGAAGTTTAATACCCAAAATGGCAGTTGCGAATCCTGTCACAAGGATATTCACAATGGTCAGTTTGGGAATGGTAAAATTGACTATTGTATCAGTTGTCATGGTTTTGAGAACTGGAAAGCTGAGAAATTTGACCACAATTCAACCAGATTTAAATTGGATGGGGGGCACAAGAATGTGGCATGTATCAAATGCCACAAAGTAGTGACCGAGGGAGGTATTCAATTTACAAATTTCAAATTCAAAGACATACTATGCGTAACCTGTCACTTACAGTAATCGTCCTGTTGATAGCATTTTATGTCAATGGACAAACTTCCCCGCACGGGAAGGAGTTTAAAGTGGATTGTTCGCAGTGCCATACCTCCCAAAATTGGAAGGTGAACACTGCATCGATTCAGTTCAATCATGCCTCTACCAGTTTTAAGTTGGAAGGTCAGCATACTGTTGTTGATTGCAAAGAGTGTCACATTGCACTTGTTTTCAGGGATGAAAGAAAAAATTGTCAGGATTGCCACAAAGATCTTCACAACCAAACGCTTGGAAAAAATTGTGAGAAATGCCATTCGCCAAAAACCTGGAAAATAATTGAGACGACAACGATGCACCAACAAACGCGTTTTCCCCTCCTGGGAGCCCACCGTGCCGTTGGTTGTAGTGCATGTCACAAATCTGCTTCAGTCTATCAATTTGAAACATTGGGTGTTGAATGTGTAAGCTGTCACAGGGAGGATTACTTGCAAACCAAAACGCCGAATCATGTAGCCGGCAAATATTCTACGGATTGTCTGGAGTGCCACAATGCCAATACCAATAGTTGGAATGCCGGAATGATCAACCATGATTTTTTTCCGCTGACTGCTGGTCATAACGTTGGATGCAGTTTGTGCCATACCGGTGGCAAGTACACCAAAATCTCGGCGGAATGCAATTCTTGCCACAACAAGCAATTTACTACAGCGCAGCTGCCAAAGCATGTGGAAGCCGGAATTCCGGTCAAGTGTGAGAGCTGTCACACCATTACCGGGTGGAAACCATCCACTTTTAACCACTTGACTACAGGTTATGAATTGAAGGATTCCCACAAAAGCATCGTGCAATGCGCAGATTGTC
>CAZVTL010000124.1:0-8291 GCA_964630075.1 uncultured Tangfeifania sp. | reverse complement strand
ACAGGGATGCATCAGTTGTCACCAGGTTCAGTACGACAATGCCCCCAACCACAAGAAAGTGAATTTTTCAAAGGATTGTGTTGCCTGCCATACCCAGAAAAATTGGGTGGAAAGCAGTTTTAACCATGCTTCCACCAATTATCCGTTGACAGGAGCACACAAAACAGCGAAATGCGCTGACTGCCATCTGACTACCTTGGCAGGAACTTCAACAATATGCAGCAGTTGTCACTTGCCTGCCTTTAACTCCGCTCAGATTCCTGCCCACAGTAGTGCCGGTATTCCTAAGGAATGTGCCACCTGTCATACAACAACCGGATGGAAACCTTCGTTCTTCAATCACACCACAACAGGTTATGAGCTAAAGGGTGCACATAAAACGATTGTGCAATGTTCATCGTGTCACAAAGGGAATGTCACTTCAGCTCCCCAAACATGTATCGGATGCCATCAGGCCAAATATGATGGTGCCCCCAGTCACAAGGCCCAGGCCTATCCTTCAGATTGTGCCATTTGTCATACCCAAAATAACTGGCTCGAGACCAGTTTCAACCATACAGCCACCAGTTTCCCCTTAACCGGGGCACATACGGCGGTTTTGTGTACCAAATGTCATACGGTTGGTTTCAAAGGTACCCCATCCACATGCAGCAGTTGCCATTTGCCGGCCTATACCAGCTCCCAATTGCCTGGACACGTTGCCGCAGGGATACCGAAGGAATGTGCAACCTGCCATACCACCATTGTATGGAAACCCTCATCTTTCAACCATACTACCACCGGTTATGAACTAAAGGGTGCCCACAAAACCATTGCCCAATGTTCACATTGCCACAAGGGAAATGTCACTTCGGCACCACAGGTATGCATCGGATGTCACCAGGCACAGTATGATGTTGCACCTGGTCACAAAATAAACAGTTATTCAACGGATTGCACCAAATGCCACTCCCAGAACAATTGGCTGGCTACCAGTTTTGACCATTCGACCACCAATTTTCCTTTGACAGGAGCCCACACCAAAGCACTTTGTTCATCCTGTCACAAGAATGGTTATGCCGGCACTCCAACTGTTTGCAGCAGTTGCCATTTACCAGCCTATACAAGCGCTCAGTTGCCTGGACACGTTGCAGCAGGAATACCGAAGGAGTGTGCGACCTGCCATACGTCCGTATCGTGGAAACCCTCTTCATTTAATCATACCACCACTGGTTATGAATTGAAAGGAGCGCACAAGACTATTGCACAGTGTTCACAATGCCACAAGGGAAATCTCACATCCGCACCGCAGAGTTGTATTTTGTGTCATCAGATAAATTTTGATGCCGCACTGAATCACAAAGCCCAGAGTTATCCTGCTGACTGTACCATCTGTCATACCCAAAATAATTGGTTGGAAAGCATCTTCAATCACGCAACAACCAGTTTTCCGTTAACCGGATCGCATACAACCGTGCTATGCTCCAAATGTCATACAGCAGGTTTCAAAGGTACGCCGAATGTTTGCAGCAGTTGCCATTTGCCGGCCTATACAAGTTCCCAATTGCCTGGGCACGTTGCTGCAGGGATTCCGAAGGAGTGCGCGACCTGCCATACCGCAATTGGCTGGAAACCCTCTTCATTTAATCATACCACAACTGGTTATGAATTGAAAGGAGCGCACAAAACAATTGTTCAGTGTTCACTGTGCCACAAGGGAAATGTTACCACCGCGGCACAAACCTGTTCAGGATGCCATCAGGTACAGTATGATGCTGCACCCAACCATAAAACCCAGGCTTATCCTGCCGACTGTACCATCTGTCATACCCAGAACAACTGGTTGGAGAGTATTTTCAACCACGCAACGACCAGCTTCCCATTGACAGGAGCCCATACTACCGTGGTTTGTGCCAAATGCCATACCACCGGATTTAAAGGGACATCCACCTTGTGTTATACTTGTCATACAACCAAATACAATACCACCACCAATCCGAACCATCTGACAGCCAAGTTTCCAACGAACTGTGAGATTTGTCATTCAACCAAGGCATGGACACCAGCAACTTACAACCATGATGCCCAGTATTTTCCGATCTACAGCGGAAAACACAAGGGAGAATGGACACTTTGTTCTGAATGTCACAATGTGCCAACAAATTACGCTGTCTTTAGTTGCATTTTGTGCCACGAACACAGCAACAAAACTTCAGTCGACAACGACCACAAAGGGGTGAAAAACTATGCCTATGTAAGTACAGCCTGCAGAAATTGCCACCCTCAAGGCAATTAGAGGTGAGTATTTAAGCTATTGTTGTTGAGAATTATATAAAGAAATTGTCCTCGTTGAAGCAGAGAGATCTGGTTAAAATTGGGATTTGATTTTGATGAACTATTTGATGCGAATAATTAAAATTGTATTGCTGATTCTTTTTTGTGCCCAGGCAGTCTCTGCACAGGTAAAAAAAGAAATGGAGGGAGTTGTCACTTACATGACAGCTCAGAATATCTATGTGAAATTTATTTCAGCAAAGGGAATCAAGGCCGGAGATAAAATCTTTATTCGGAAGAATGAGCTGTTGGTTCCCATCATGCTGGTAGAGAATGTCTCCTCTGTCTCCTGCGTGGGCAAAATCGCAGGCACTGAAGCAATCAAAGCCGGTGACAAGGTTGTTGCATTGGTTTCTAGCGCTGATTTGGCAGTAGCGGCTGTGGTGACAAAGGATGAGGTTAAACCCGTTTTTGCTGCCGGTATAAAAGACTCTGTCAGTCAGGCTCCTGTATTGCTGCCTGCACGAAAAGAAAGAATCGATGGCCGAATACAGATCTCCTCCTATTCCAATTTTTCAAGTTTGCCTTCAGAAAATAACAACCGTCTGAGGTATGTCTGGTCTATGAATGCCGCCAACGTGGGAAATTCCAAAATCTCATTTGATTCCTACATCTCATTTTCCCACAAGCTGGATGACTGGGCAGCCATTCAGGAGAACATCTTCAATGGCCTGAAGATTTATGACTTGAACATAAAGTATGAAGCAGGAGAGCAGACAACGATCTGGTTGGGCCGGAAAATAAATCCTAAAATATCCAATATAGGGGCCATAGACGGCGTGCAATTTGAAGTAAACAACAAACACTTTTATTGGGGAGCAGTCGCTGGTTTTCGGCCTGATTACAGCGATTATAGCTTCAACAAGGATCTGTTTGAATTTGGCGCGTTTGCGGGTCATCAGGCAAAGAACAACCATGGTGTCATGCAGACATCCCTTGCCGGATTTAACCAGACCAATTCGGGCAATACCGACCGGAGGTTCGTCTACTTCCAGCACGATAACTCCCTGTTGAAAAATCTTAACCTATTTTTTTCCTCGGAAGTTGATCTCTATAAGGTTGTTAACGGAGCACCTGTTAACGAACTTACCTTGACAAGCCTCTACCTGTTGCTAAACTACCGTGTGTCAAAAAAACTCTCGCTCTCCACTTCCTATGACAACCGCAAGAACATCATTTACTACGAAACCTTCAAGAACTACATTGATGTTATGCTGGCAGATGCCACCAGGCAAGGTGTACAATTGAGGGTCAATTACAGGCCTGTCAACTACCTTAGCATGGGATTGTCGACCAGTTATTGGGATCGGACCGGAGACAGCAAACCCACCAAAAACATCAATGGCTTTTTAACCTATACACAATTGCCGGTTTTGAAAGCCTCCACCTCTTTGACAGTCAATGCCCTTCAAACGAGTTATGTCAATGGAATGGTTTATGGGATAAGATTTGACAAGGATTTTGTTAATGGAAAGCTCAACTGGGGGTTGAATTACCGGTATGTAGACTATACCTACCTGAACAATTCAGCGAAACTACTGGAACACATTGCCGCAACTGATCTATCGATGCAATTTTCACGCAAATTCTCGCTTTCTGTTAGTTACGAGGGCACCTTTGAAAAACTGCAAACCTATCATCAGATCTATTGTACGCTGATCAAAAGGTTTTAAACGATAACTTTTCCAAAGTTGAATCTTTTCTCATTCCTATATTAAAGGATGCAACTTTGGAGAAGTTTTTAGTTGTTTAAAGATCGAAGTCGGTATTAAAATTTTCCAGCGAATGCTGGTGCCTTTCCTTAAAAGAATCCAACCCATCGGTCATTGCCAGGAGTTTGTCGATTTCAATAAAATCACAAACGCCGGCAACTATATCGTTATAAGAACAGTATTCCCAATCTTGATATTTTTTGCGAAAGCCATGATGAATGGGGTTACGATGGGTATATACAATTGCATTCAGAAAATAGATTTTATCGAATATTAATTCCCGTTTAAAATTTTTAATGAACAACGATCCCTTGCGGTGATATACTTTGTTGAAGGATTGCGTGTAGCAGCTAAAAAGATTAGCGAATTGTTTAGATAAATATTTTTCGATTTCGCGATCGTTAATAACTTTTCCAAAGTTGAAACTATTGTTCTTTCCCACGTCAAAGTTTGCAACTTTGGAAAAGTTGTATTTAATCGATCGATCGTTATTAACTTGCATCAGCGCTTCTATCGTCTCACGCTTTCTAATCCGCACCACCAGATGAAAATGGTTAGGCATCAGGCAGTAGGCATACGTCTCAGCAATAGGAGAGATAAATATTCGATATTTTTCCAGAAAATAACCAAAGTTTGTTTCTATCCGAAATATATTCTCAAACCCATTGGCATGATTGAAAATATGGTAGCTTTTGTCGGGCTGCAATGGTTCCATCAATTATTCACATGACTGCGTCAATAATAAAGATACAGAAATTGCACCTAAATTTCAAATTCAATCGTTGATAACTTTTCCATAGTTGAATCCTTTGCTCATTTCTATAACAGAAGTATCAACTTTGGAAAAGTTCTTCGCAAAAGTTGTTAATATCGACTATTTCTCTCCAATCAGCCATTCTACTACGATGCTCTTTTTGATTCCCAGCTCTTTGGGGTTGAAATCAATTTCGGGGGATGGGTTTCCGGCTTTGCTCATGGCAATATCTCCGGAATACAACCGATTCTCTTGCACCAGATCCGATTCATAAAACCTTCCCATTTCATTGTCTGTAAATGTAATCGAGTTGATCTTTAGTAATTTGACGCCGGAGGCTGCAGCGATCGCTTCCGCTTTGGCTTTGGCATCTGTCAGGGCATTTTCAATGGCTTTTGTTCGAAGGGTATTCTTTTGATTTTCAGAAAGATTGAAATCAAGGCGATAATTGAGTGATACGGTTTCATTTTGAAGAGCCGCAAGCAGCTTCTTTGCAAAATCCATGGTGTATAGATGTTCTACTGAAATGGATGAACTTCCTTCAAAATGAAGCTTGGTGGTATTGTTTGGAAGATATTCCCGTTGTTCCGATACATTCAGGTCGTTGGTCCGGATAAACTCCTTTTCAATGCCATTGAGGGTAAGCAGGGAGCTAACCTGGGCAATTGCTTTCACCAATTTGTCCTGACAATCAACATATTTGTCTGCTTTCGCCTTGACAGAGATATGCGCAGTCAGCATTTCAGGCGTTTGTTTCAGAATAGCTGTGCCATTGACTACCAGGATATTCTCTTTGCATGGTTGGTTTGTTTGTGCATTTAGCGTCAAATTCAAAACAGCCAGGAGGGTTAGGAGCAGATAACTGGATTTCATGATGAGGGATTTTGGATGAAATTTCTGGTATAAAAATAGTACAAAACGGATAGAAATAGAGGATGCCTTTTTGGACACCCTCTTCTTTCAATTATCAGTATTTGATTAGATTATCCTCTGAGCGCTTTTATTTTCTTCAGGTTCTTTTTTCTGCGGTTGCCGATCCGGATGATGTAATCCAGGTAATACAACGCAGGAACAAAAAGCAGTGTAAGGAATGTTGCAAAGCTCAATCCGAAGATGATGGTCCAGGAGAGTGGTCCCCAAAAGGCCACATTGTCACCCCCAAAGTACAAATGTGGATTAAAGTGGGTAAAGAGTGTTTCAAAATTCAGGTTCATTCCTACCGCCAAGGGAACCAAGCCAAGAATGGTAGCGGAAGCGGTCAGGATCACAGGGGTAATCCTTGTTTTTCCTGCTTCTACAATGGCTTCGCGCGTTTTCATTCCCCTTTTCTTCATTTCATCGATAAATTCCACAATCAATATACCGTTTCTCACAACGATACCGCCCAGTGCAACAATCCCCAAACCTGTCATCATGATTACCAGGTCCATTCTGAAGATGATGACACCAAGCAATACGCCGATGATGCTAAATAAAACCTCGCTGAGAATGATAATAGTTTTGCTGATGGAGCTAAACTGGGTAATCAGAATGAAGAAGATCATTCCCAGGGCAATTATCATGGCTTTCAGAAGGAAAGCGGTGGTTTCCGCCTGATCATCCTGTTCACCCGTAAGCTTGACCTCAGTACCTGTATGCAGGGGAAAATCCTTGGCAATTGCCTTGATCTTGGGTACAATGTCATTGGGTGAATAGCCGGAAATGACGTTGGAGTAAATCGTGATAATGCGTTTTTGATCCAAACGCTTGATCCCGGCATAAGAGCTGGAATAGTCGATTTTAGCCACAGTAGAGAGTGGGATGGTCCTGATTTGACCGGAGTTCATATCCCGGTAGGTAATGACCAGGTTGATCAGTGAATTGATATTGTCGCGGGTAATCTTGGAATATCTCAGCATGATTGGAAATTCATCCTCATCTTGCTTGAATTTGGAGATCTCCTTGCCAAAAAGAGCGGTTCTCAATTCCATTCCAATCTGCCCTGTAGACAACCCAGCCCTTTGTGCACGGTCGCGGTCGATGTCGATCATGATCTCAGGAGAATTGATCTCAAAGTCGGTTTTAAGTTCCTCAACACCCGGAATATTCAACGAGTCGAGGTAATTCCGGAAGGCAAAAGCATCCTTTACCAGATCATCCATGTTCTCGCTGGTAACCTCGATGTTGATAGGTTGTCCGGTTGGGGGACCCATTTTCTGTTTGCCCACAGTTATCTCTGCACCTGCTATATCTGCCACAGATTCACGAATTTTCTCCAAATATTCTGTGGTGGAAATGTCTGTAGTTCGGTATTTGAACTCAACGAAATTGACAGAAATCTTGCCCTTGTTGAAAGGCTTTCCGGCGCTGGCAAATCCTTCCTCCTCTGCACCAATGGTGATGTTGGAGATAACAGATTCTACATCAGGATTTTGCATGCCAATGGCATCGTAAACGCGGCGTTCTGCAATCTTGGTTACACTGTCGGTTACATTCTGATCGGTACCACCCGGCATTTTGACATACACCATGATGCTGTTCGGGTCACTGTCGGGGAAGAAAAGTACCTTGGGTTTTACAATTCCTGTTAGTACGATGGTGAACATGAAGAGGGCAATCATCGCACCAAGCATATACACAGGACGGTATCCATAAAGTACCCACCGCAACTGACGTTCATAGGCAGCCATTATTTTGGGCCAGAATTTTTCCTGAAATGCCTTGATCCAGTATTGCAATGCATAATGGTAAAAGAAGACCATTAGGATGGAAAAAACGATGAAATTTCCAATGCCATATGATTTGAACAGGTAGAAAATGATGGCTATGGCAAACATTCCCATCAAGATTTTCTTGGTTTTCTTCCAGTTGGCCTTTTCATCTGAATCGTATTCGTGTGCCATAAAGGAGACCGCAAAGACTGGATTGAAGATGTAGGCAACAAACAGGGATGCAAAAAGTGTAATTATCAAAGTGACAGGAAGGTAGTGCATAAATTGTCCTACGATTCCCGGCCAGAATGCCAATGGAAAGAAGGGGGCAAGGGTTGTCAGGGTTCCGGAGAGAATGGGCAGGAACACTTCCCCTGCAGCCAGCTTGGCAGCCACCTTGATATCCGGGTGACTCCGGTGCATGCGATGGGTATTCTCTATGACCACGATGGCATCATCCACCACAATTCCCAGTGCGAAGATAAATGCGAACATGACCATCATGTTCATGGTGAATCCGATGTTTGGAATAACCAGATAGGCCATCGCCATTGACAGCGGTACCGCAAGTCCTACAAAGAAGGCATTGGTGAATCCCATGAAGAACATCAGCACAATGGTAACCAGGATGAAGCCTATGATGATGGTGTTGTTTAACTCCTCCAGCGTGTTGCGGGTCATACGGCTTTGATCACCGGAAATTGTCAGGGTAACATCATCGGGGAGCTCCCTCCCTTTTACACTGGATACAATCTCCTTGATTTGGTCGGATGCATCGAGCAGGTTGGTGCCGCTTTTTTTAATCACGTTGAGGGTAATGAC
>CAZVTL010000123.1:0-11287 GCA_964630075.1 uncultured Tangfeifania sp. | reverse complement strand
GCCAGTGTCAAAACCGGATGAGTCGTCACCAACAATGGTGGTTCAAAGGTTATTACGAGAGGTGTGACGCTGAGTAACCGGCAGAATCCGATTGTAGACAACAAGTATCCCCTGGATGAAGGTGGGGTTGGTAGTTTTACCTTTTTGATCAAAGGACTGGATGCCGATTCAGTCTATTATTTGAGGGCCTATGCGACCAACAGCATTGGAACAGCTTACGGCAATGAACTTGCATTTACCTTGTCCAAAATGTTGCTGAAAGACGCTGATGGCAATTATTACCGTTATGTTACCATTGGCTCTCAGGTGTGGATGGCTGATAATCTGAAGACTACCCGTTTCAGGGACAGTTCAGCGATCGCCCTGGTGGACGGTTACAGTTCCTGGAGTAACCTGATCACTCCTGGTGTGTGCTGGTACAACAACGATGAGGAGAGCTTTAAAAAATCCTATGGCGCGTTGTACAACTGGGCAACCGTCTCTTCCGGGAAGTTGTGCCCCACCGGATGGCATATTCCCTCCGATTCCGAATGGAAAATTTTGGTAGACAGGTTGGGGGGAGAGACAGAAGCGGGGGGCAAACTGAAAGAGACCTCTACCCTGAATTGGAAGATACCCAATACGGATGCCACCAATGAAACAGCTTTTAATGCGCTGCCTGGCGGGTCCCGATCTTCCAACGGAGAGTTCGGAAACATGAACAGCTATGGCAACTGGTGGAGTTCAACCTCTGCAACCGGGAATGTTGCCTATTATCGTTACCTCTATTTTGGCAATGGTACCGCCACAAAAAGCTTCATCAGCCAAAAATACGGACTTTCGGTGCGGTGTGTGAAAAACTAACCAATGCTGTCAAAAGGGCAATTTTGTTAGCTCCACATTCCCTCCCGAGAGTATAATCCCGATCCTCTTTCCCGCAAATTTCTCCCTGTTTTCCAGGATTACCGCCAATGGAAGGGCACTGGATGGTTCTACAATGATCTTCATGCGCTCCCAGATCATCTTCATGGCTGATACAATTGATTCCTCTGATGCGGTAATAATCTCATCCACATTCTGTTGAATCACAGCGAATGTAAGATCCCCAAGTGAAGTAAGCAAACCATCGGCAATGGTGGCTGGATGCAAGGATGGATAGATGCAACCATCCCTGAAAGAACGAAAGGCATCATCGGCCCCTTTGGGTTCTGCGGCAATTACTTTACAACCGGGTAGCAAGGCTTTGGTCGCAATGGCTGTGCCCGACAACAGTCCGCCACCTCCCACGGGGCACAAGAGGATGTCGGCCAATTCGATCTCTTCCAGCAGTTCCAGCGCCGCCGTACCCTGACCACAAATCACCTTGAAATTGTTGTAGGGATGAACAACGGTCAATCCCAGTTCTTCTGTAAGTTTTTGCAGCGTTGTTTCCCTTGCCTGCAGGGAGGGTTCACAGTAGGTGATGTTGGCACCATAGCCGGCTACAGCGATTTTTTTTACTTCAGGGGCATTCGAGGGCATCACAATGTGTGCCTGAATCCCCCTCATCCTGGCAGCCAAGGCCAGTGCTGCGGCATGATTGCCCGAAGAGTGCGTTCCTACTCCTGCCCGGGCGGCAACTTCACTCAATGAGAAGACAGCATTCACAGCGCCCCTGAACTTAAATGCTCCAACTTTCTGAAAATTCTCACACTTGAAAGACAAGTCACAGCCTGTGATGCCATTGATACTTTGGCTGGTCAAAACCGGCGTCCGGTGAATAAATGGCTTGATTAGCGCATGCGCCTCAAGAATATCTGAAAATGTTGGCAGTAACATCCTGGGAAAGTTATGAATTATAAGTTATGAGTTATGTGCGAATCCGGCATCGTGTCGTAAGTACTCTAGGCACTTTAGTTCACTCTAGTTCACTTTAGGCACTTTCACCTGAAGACTATCCCCTTTCTGCACCTGTTTATTCTTGTATTCCGCAAATACCTCCTTCACCCTTTTTTCCACCTCGTAGGTGCTGGCACTGAAGAGCAGATTGCTGAATGCATTGAAGTAGACCATGAAATTGTCGAGCTCATCACCGGCCAATCCTGTTAACCTTGCCGCAATCTCCTTGTTGTAGACAAGCGAAAAGAGTTGCCACTCCCGTTCTGTTTTGATGGCAGCAATGGTATTCCGTTTCGACTTCTCCTCCTTGTTGAATTTGTAGTAAAGGTACGAAGTAGGATGCGCAATAGCAGCCAGGACACTTGGTTTTTTATCAAACTCTCCGCGCAATTCGGCAGGGGTTTGGCTCATCTTGGGATTGCCTAATCCAAACAAATTGACCTTTGGCCCTTCGCCGGTAATTTCAACTCCCTCCAGCTGGTAGCGAATGGGAGCCAAGGTAACGGTATAGTTTTCAGTAGCCGTAATTTCACTGACAGGAACCTTCTTGTCGAGGTAACCGATGGAGCGGAAGGTGAGGGTGTCTGTCGGATCTGCCTGGAGCGAAAATTTCCCCTCCTTGTCGGTCATGGTTCCTCCCCTGACACGCTGGTTGATGACATTGGCATAGGGTACCACCAGACCAGTCATGTCATCCCTGACCTGCGCAGCAACCTTTATCATATCCTCCGGAAAATAGACCTGGGCAAATCCTCCTGCAGTACCACTGCAAAAAATGACAACCAGAATGATCCACCTCTTTATTTTCATACTTCTAAAAGTGCCTATAGTGACTAAAGTGAACTAATGTGACTAAAGTACTTAAGTTCTGCCCACGATTCGCTCACAGCTTATTTAATAGAGTAAAAAAGATGTTAAAAATTCAAAAGGCCACATTCCACAGTCACCGTTTCCCCGTTTCCCCGTTTCAATTCTCTCCGTCATTTTTCCGTCCCTCCGTCCCTAAGTCTCTCCGTCCCTCCATCATATCCCCTTCAGCCGCTCCATCGCCTTCAGCACATTCGCCCGCTCGGCAAAAGCGGAGAAACGGAAATAGCCTTCTCCTGACGGACCAAAACCTGATCCGGGAGTTCCAACTACATTGGCTTCGTTGAGCAGCAGGTCGAAAAACTCCCAGGAGGTGAGTCCATTCTTTGTCTTCACCCACACATAAGGGGCATTGATTCCGCCAAACACCGTATAACCCTGCTCCTGAAGACTATTGCGCATGATGCGTGCATTCTCAAGGTAATAATGGATCACCGCCTTCACCTCTTTGGCTCCCTCTTCCGAATAGATGGCTGCTGCTGCCTTTTGAACAGGATAGGAGACTCCATTGAATTTCGTGGTATGCCTCCGCATCCACAATGGCTTGACCGGATGGGCCTGGCCCTGGCTGTCGTAAGCCATCAGTTCATCAGGGATTACCGTAAAAGCACAGCGTGTGCCCGTGAATCCGGCTGTTTTGGAAAAACTCCTGAATTCGATCGCCACCTGCTTGGCTCCCTCAATTTCATAAATGGAGTGTGGTATCGCTGGGTCTGTTATAAATGCCTCATAGGCTGCATCATAGAATATAATGCACCGATTGTTCGTGGCATAGTCTACCCATTTTTGAAGTACCTCCCTGGTGGCTACCGTACCGGTCGGATTGTTCGGAAAACAGAGAAAAATAAGATCCGGACGTTCTGTCGGTAGCTCTGGAAGGAATCCGTTTTCTTCGGTGCATGGCATGTAGATGATCCCGTCGAAATAACCATTCGACTGGCAACTTCCAGTTTTACCCGACATCACGGTAGTGTCGGCATAAACCGGATAAACCGGATCGCCGATCGCTATAATATTCTTATTTCCAAATATTTCCTGAATGTTGCCGGTGTCGCACTTGGATCCGTCGGAAACAAAAATTTCATCCGGAGCGATCTTCACCCCACGTGCAAGGTAATCATTTTTTGCGATGGCTTCCCGCAGAAAGTCATAGCCCTGCTCGGGTCCATATCCTTTGAAGGTAGCCAAAGATGCCATCTCCTCTACACCCTCGTGAAATGCCTTGATAACTGCGGGCGTCAATGGTTGGGTCACATCGCCGATGCCCATGCGGATAATCTCTTTGCCGGGATTTGCCTGTGCAAATTCCCTCACCCGCCGGCCAATTTCCGGAAACAGGTAACCTGCTTTTAATTTCAGGTAATTTTCGTTGATTTTTGCCATATATTACTAAAAAATAGAAAGATACTATTATCATGAGCGCCCAAAATGCGTTAGTGTTGCCTGGGGGTCTTATTGGAATTTTGCGTTGCTTTGCGTTCTTTGCGCGAAACCTGTAATTGGCATCAGGGAGCTTTTGTCAGAAACATTTTGTTGGACAAAGATACAAAATAAATTTTTGGGTACTTTTACGGCAAACCCCACAAACAGGTAGTTATGGAGATGAATTTTTTTGTCAAAACACATGGACTTGGAAACGAATATATTGTCCTTGATCAGGCGGCCATTGATTTTGAACTGACCACCGAACGGATTGTTCAGCTTTGCAACATCCATGTAGGCATTGGTTCTGACGGGATTTTGCTGAAGGTCCCTACCGGGAAAGCCAACTTTGGACTGAGAATCCTCAATCCCGATGGTTCGGAGGCAGAGAAGAGCGGCAATGGACTCCGGATCTTCGCCAAGTACCTTTTTGATTATGGTTTTACCAATCTGAAAGAGTTTACCATCGATACCCTGGGCGGGGTGGTCACCGCACATGTGCTGGAGCTAGTCGAAGGAAAGGCTTTCATGATCAGGGTGGATATCGGGAAAGCCAATTTTACCTCCGCCGAAATACCTGTCAACTTTCCAAAACAAACCTGCTTTGACGAGCCCCTTAATATTGCAGGAAAAGCGTTTCGCATCCATTGTGTCTCTGTGGGAAACCCCCATTGCGTAATCCTGAGGGATCACCTGGAGGAGGCAGAAATAAGGGAGTTCGGCACCCATATTGAGAACCATCCAATGTTTCCCAACCGAATCAATGTGCAATTTGTCAAAGTGCTTTCGCGTGATGTGGTAGAGGCACTGATTTGGGAGCGGGGAGCCGGTTTTACCCAGGCTTCAGGCAGCTCCTCCAGTGCCATCGCTGCGGTGCTGGTAAAAAAGGGGCTGATCGACCGGTTAGTCACGGTGCAGATGCCGGGAGGTAGCCTGCAAATTGAAGTGGATGAAGACTGGAACGTCCGACTTACAGGTGAGGTGCGTGAAATTGCCAGCGGCCTGCTTAGTAAAGAATTGTTTTGGTGAGACATAGGGCCTAGGGCATGGAGCAGAGAGCAAAGGGCCGGTAGAGGGAGTGACAGGAAAGTGACGGAGTACTAAGTCCATTAGTGCACAGTCTTTTTTTTAAAATTCGTGTTGTTGGTGTAATTCGTGGTTGGAAGGGGTTAATTCGTGCAATTCTTTCTTAAATTTGCGATTTCAATTTTGCACCAATGAACGAGAAGAAAATTCCATTTACCAAAGAAGAGCTAAAGGTAATTACAGAGAAATATCCGACCCCATTTCACATTTATGATGAGCTGGGAATGCGCGAATATGCCAGGAAATTCATCCATGCATTCTCCTGGAACCCGGGGTTCAAAGAGTACTACGCCATCAAGTCGGCCCCCAACCCCTTTTTAATGAAGATCCTCAGGCAGGAAGGCTTTGGAATTGACTGCAGTTCAATGGCGGAACTGGTTCTTGCTGAAAAAGTAGGGATGCGAGGCGAAGAGATCATGTTTACATCAAACGATACCCCGGCCTATGAATACCAAAAGGCTATTGAGCTGGGAGCCATCATCAACCTCGATGATTTCGGCCATATCAAATACCTTGAAGAACAGGTGGGTCTGCCCGAACTGGTTTGTTTCAGGTACAATCCGGGAGCACTCAAGGAGGGAAATGCCATCATTGGCCATCCCGAGGAGGCCAAATATGGTTTCACCCGCGAGCAACTGTTTGAAGGGTATAAGATTCTGCGCGACAAGGGGATCAAGCGATTCGGTATTCATACCATGGTCGCTTCCAACGAATTGAATCCGGATTATTTTGTAGAGACTGCCCATATTTTGTTTGAACTCATCGTCGAACTCTACCAAACTTTGGGTATCCGCTTCGAATTTGCCAACCTGGGCGGTGGTATAGGAATTCCATACAAGCCTGATCAACAAGCCGTTGATTTGGACATGATGAGCAAAGGCATCCAGGCAGGGTACAATCAGTACATAGTGGCCAACGGCCTCGATCCGCTGAAGATCTATTTTGAATCCGGCCGTGCCATTACCGGTCCATTTGGATTTCTGGTCTGCAAGGTGCTTCACATCAAAAATACCTACAAAAAGTATGCAGGATTGGATGCCTCCATGGCCAACCTGATGCGTCCCGCCCTATATGGATCCTACCACCATATATCCGTACTGGGCAAGGATGAAAATCCTTCCAAATTCATGTACGATGTGACAGGATCGCTCTGTGAAAACAACGACAAATTTGCCATCAACCGCGTACTACCCAAGATGGAGCCAGGCGATCTGGTGGTGATTCACGATACCGGTGCACACGGACATGCCATGGGGTTCAATTACAACGGTAAGCTGCGCTCAGCTGAATTGCTCCGCCGCGAAAACGGGGAGGTGGTGGTCATCCGTCGTGCCGAAACCCTGGAGGATTATTTTGCCACGCTGAACTTTGGCAGCCTGCCCGAATTTAAGGTGTAGCAGAGCGCATGAATCAAAGGAGGAGTTCAAGATGTTTGAAGGATTTGAAAAGTTTGAATTGTTCACATCCTTCAGGTTTGTAACCCCTGAACTGTACCGCCCTGAGTCTGGGGTATCAGAGTAAAGTCGAAAGATGAAAATTTTGTTGACAGCGACCGGTTCCTGAACGAAGTCGAAGGGCCGAAAGGAGTTCCTACTAATAGCTAACAGCCAATGGCCAATAGCTTTTCGCATAATCATCTGCCAAAAAACAACATTGTGAAAGTCTGCGGTTTTAGCTTTGTCAAAAACGGTGTAAAATTCGACTATCCGGTAGTAGAGGCCATCACCTCGATTCTTCCGGTATGTGACCATTTCATCGTGGCGGTTGGCGATTGCAACGATGGCACCAGGGAGCTGATTGACGCAATCGGGTCAGACAAGATTGAGATCATTGACACCATTTGGGATCCTACCCTGAAGGAAAAAGGAAGGGTACTTGCCGCCGAAACCAACAAGGCCTTTGATGCTATCCCAGCAGAATACGACTGGTGCTTTTACATTCAGGGTGACGAGGTGGTACACGAAAAATACCTTCCGGTGATCCGAGCAGCCATGGAAGAGCAGATGTCCAACAAGGCCGTTGATGGACTCATCTTCAATTACACCCATTTTTATGGCACCTACGATTACGTGGCAGATTCCCGCCGCTGGTACCGCAGTGAGATCCGCATCGTTCGGAACGACAAAAATATCCGCTCCTGGAACGATGCCCAGGGATTCAGGTGGATGGATGCACGCAAGCTAACAGGGAAATTTATTGGTGCTTCAATTTACCATTACGGCTGGGTGCGACCACCCAGGCAAATGCAGGAGAAAGTGGATGAAAGCAAAAAGTATTGGCTGCCTGACTCCAAACACATCAAGGCTATCATCCAGACAACCGAAGAGTATGACTATGTCCAAACCATCGACAGCCTTACCAGATTCAAGGAGACTCATCCTGCAGTAATGAGCGCGAGACTCAAACAGTTGGATTGGCATCCTGAACTGTCAGAGAAAAGAAAGAAATTTACAATAAGGTATTTTGTTCTTTATTGGTTTGAGAAGATCTTTCACTACAGACCTTTTGAGAACAAGCATTTCGTAGAAATAAAAAATTCATAGCTTCAAAAATAGTTTTCAAGGTGGAGGGGGTGACAAGGCGACGGGGTGAAGGGGCAATCGTCACAATGGTGTTTTGGACAAAATCTTGATTTTTCTCACTCGCCCATTCGTCTGTTCTATATAAAAATTACAATAAAACGAAAAAGATGTCTGCATTCTCTAACGACGATCTTAAAAAAGCCCTTGAAGTGCTCCGGCAGGGGGGGGTAATCCTCTATCCTACCGATACCGTTTGGGGAATAGGGTGCGATGCTACCAACGTGGAGGCGGTAAAGCGGATTTACGAAATCAAACAAAGGGAAGACTCCAAAAGTATGCTGGTATTGATTGAAAACCCCAACATGCTCAATTCCTACGTGCGGGAGGTTCCCGAAGTAGCATGGCAACTGATCGAAGTAACCGACAAGCCGTTGACCATCATCTATCCGGGAGCCAAAAATGTAGCTGCCAACCTCGTTGCATCCGATGGTTCATTGGGGATCAGGGTGACTGCAGAATTGTTCACGGAACATTTGATTCAACGGTTTCGACGCCCCATCGTCTCTACCTCGGCCAATTTGGCCGGAAAGCCAACCCCCCAGTCCTTTGGTGAAATTAGCGAAGAGATCAAATCGGCGGTTGATTATGTTGTGGAATACCGTCAGGAAGAGCACGGCAAAAATGCCCCCTCTTCCATTGTGAAATTGGGTGTAGGGGGAGAAATACAGATTATCAGGCCTTAGCTATTTTCCCTCCTTCACCTTTCCTGACCCCACAATGGTTGATTCAATGGCAGGATTTCCAACATATGTCACATCGCCTGAACCGACTATTTTGCACTTGAGGAGATCCAACGCATGAACGGCACAGCTGGCAGAACCAGCAATGATTACATCCACCTGTTTGCTTTTAAGTCCGGAGGCAGCGATGCTACCCGATCCTGAGAGGATCATTTTGAACTCTGATACTGTTCCCTCGCCCGACAATTGGATCTTTCCCGATCCCGACAATGTGGCCGACAGCTTGTCTGCCTTTAGGTCCGAAAGACGGATGACACCACTTCCACCAACATAAAGGTCAAGAATCCTGGAGCTTATCGGCTGATTCGCAACAATTGAACCGGATCCCGATTGGGAAAGTTCATCGATTTGCGGTATGGAAATGGTTATCTCCACGTCACCAGGCGACCATTTGGAATCAAACCAGGCATCTGTAGGGTAGCGAATGGTTAATTTACGTTTGACAACTTCCACCACCAGTTTATCGATGGTGGTCTGTTTTGCCGTTACTGTGACAGATTGAATACTGTCCTGCTTCAGAATAAGTTTCGCATCATTTTTTAGGGAGATTTCAGTAAATGCCGGAAGATCATACTTTACCGTCTTCTGGGCAATCGCCATTTGTGTTGAGACAACACAAAACACAACAGAAAGAACAATTAGGATTTTTTTCATAATGATCGCTGTTATTTAATATAAGTACTTCCTGTAACAATATCTATTCAACACAATTGACTCATGGTACGCTCAAAGGACACCTACCCATATAATCTTTGCTGTCGTCTCTTAGTCCACTCGTCTCAGTCGTCCCCTTCTTCCAAACCCTTCAAACTTTTTAAACCCTTCAAACCCTTCAAACATTTCAGACCCTTCAACCTATTTTACTCCAGATACAACTCAATCAACCCCTCCGGACAATCCAGATGCAGCTCCTTGTTCACCTCATCGAATTGAAGGATAATATCTTCCGAGAAAGGAATCAACACTTCCTTTCCCTTGTAGTCAACCGTTAGTACAACATTTCCGGAGAAGTTGTCTGTCTGGGTGATTGGCCCCAATTTACCCTGTTGTTGGTCAAAAACTGTAACCCCGATCAATTCATCCATTGCTCCATCATTCTCCTCTACCTTGTCAACATCCTTGTGGAGGTAGATCTTGCACCCGCAGTAGGGGCGAACTTTTTCGATGGTGTCAAGGTCGTCAAAGGCCAGGGAAAGTGTCGTAGCCGTACGAAAATTGATGCCCTCCTCCGAAACAAAGAAGGGTACCAGTCCTCCCTCCGCTTCCACCAAAAGGTAGTCGGAATCGGCCAGAAAATCATCATAACCCTCGGTTATCTCCAGGATTACACCCCCTTTTAACCCGTGAGGCTTGACTATGGTTCCGACTGGAAAATGATCGTGTAAAGAGAGTAGGTCCATGCAGGATTGTCTAAGAAGCTGTTTGAATTTTTTATGCTACAATGAAACAAAGAATAGCTTAAAACTGCGGCTTGATGCAAAAGTTATTTGAGGGAAGCATGAGCTACACCGGTAGAAAATCGCTTTCGATTAACTACCTCCGCGAAACTTAGGGGTTTCCCTCGTAAAAACATACAGTGGCAGAATTTTCTAATCACCCAATATGTTCGGAAAATAGCAAGCTATTCTCTGTGTTATATACCATAACAAAAATAGCAAATAAAAAAGCGATGGTTGTGCACCATCGCTTTTATTATTTAACCGGTTTGATCCGGTTCAAATATTGGTTATGCCTCAGTATTCTCCTCGGCAGCTTCAACTTCTGCTTCAGGAGCGGCAACCTCTTCTTCAACTGGGGCAGGGGCAGGATTCTTTGCAGCGGCAGCAGCAGCATTCCGTTTGGCGATCTCCGCCAGACGCGCTTCATTTACTTTTGCTTCGGCTTTCAGTCTTGCCTTTTTATCTTCCAATTGTGAGCTTGTTAGCTTCTCTTTGGAGGCTTGCACTTTGGATGTTTTTTCCTTCATCCATGCTTCAAATTTCACCTCTGCATCAGCTTCGCTGAAAGCTCCTTTTTTAGCACCTTCCAAAAGGTGTTTTTTCATCATCACCCCTTGCGAAGAAAGGATGGAACGGGTGGTATCTGTTGGCTGAGCGCCCTTGAAAAGCCAATCGATGGCTTTGTCAAAGTCAAGATCGATGGTGGCAGGATTAGTGTTTGGATTGTAAGAACCGATCCTTTCAATAAACCTGCCATCTCGTGGCGCCCTGCTGTTTGCTACCACGATGTGGTAGTAGGCATGTTGCTTGCGGCCATGCCTGGCCAAACGAATCTTTACTGACATACAGTTTAACTCTTTTAATGTTTATTAATAAAACGAGGGGCAAAGGTACAATATTTCTTCGAAATAAAAATTGTAGTTTTGTGTACAAATTTTTAGCGATGCAAAAACACTCATTTACAACCTTCACGGTAGTTTTATTTTTAATGTTTGTATTCACCTCGTGCAACAAATCAGAGGTTACCCAGGAAGTTTACGTTGATTCCTACATTCATTCCTATCCAAGCCTGACGGGTGTTCCTGTCTATGCCATGATGCACACAGCCTACAGCTTCTCCATGATCAACAGCATTGGAGTCACCGGCACTGCCAGTCCGGCAAGTCAGTTGGTGCCTTTTTCTCCGGATGGATTGTCCTTTTACAACAAACCTGATTCAGCCGCTTATAAGACAACCGTTCCGGCTGCAGAAACCTTTACCTACAATGTTATTTTTAGCGATGGTACCTTGGCC
>CAZVTL010000122.1:9107-11321 GCA_964630075.1 uncultured Tangfeifania sp. | reverse complement strand
TCCCTTTCTCAATGAATATTCAGGAACCATTACCTCAAATGGAGGGTTCTGAATCCGCTGATTTGCAAAAAGCACAGGAATCAAAAAATAGGATACGAATACTGATTGTGGAGGATAATCCCGAGATCAGGTACTATCTGAAACAGTCACTGCATGCAAATTATGAGGTCATCGAGGCATCCAATGGCAAAACCGGATACAAGCAAGCACTGCAACAGATTCCTGATCTGGTCATTACCGATGTGATGATGCCCGAAATGGATGGAATAGAGCTTTGCAAAGTTCTGAAGAATGAACTATTGACACAGCACATTCCGATCATTATTCTCAGTGCCAAAAGCACGATCGAAGATACCCTGGAGGGGCTTGAAACCGGAGCAGACGACTATGTTCCCAAGCCGTTTAATGAACAGATTTTGCTGGCCAAAATCAAAACATTGCTGGCCAACCGCCAGAAAATAGTCGAGAAGTACCAGACCCAGCCATACAAGGAATCCCAAAGTGCAACAATTGAATCGCTTCATTTTGAGGATCCGTTCGTCGAAAGAGTGGTTGATTACATCGTGGCAAACCTCTCGGACGAAGCATTGTCCAATGAAAAAATAGAACTGCATTTTAAGACCAACAAAATGCAATTGTACAGAAAACTAAAGGCTGTCACCGGCTGGTCAGTCAATACCCTGATTCGTGAGATAAAAATCAGGGAAGCGACCCGGTTGTTGAAAGAATCGGAGATGAACATTTCTGAAGTTGCCTACAAGCTTGGTTTCTCTGATCCGCTCTATTTTAGCAAGTATTTCAAAAAGGAGGTAGGAGTTGCACCGCAGCAATACCGGAAAGAGCACTAGGCGGTATATTGGTGCACGATTTTTATATAACCACTCTAATCAGTTTGCCTCCACTTTCTATTTCCCTACCATTTCCCAATAAACCACATAACGTTCGTCATGTATTTGCCAATAGGGTACAAGTGTGGCCTTTTCCTGCCGGGCATCCTTGATTTCAAAGGTCAGCGGAAATTTCCCATCTACCCGTTTTACCATGTCTGTTACTTTCTTGCCGTCGGTATTCACGGTAGTTTTGATGCTTGCCGGAACCGGAAATTTAGCCAAATCGTCCTGGTCTTCGGCATAGGGGGCAGGGGAATGCATTCCCTCTTTCCCCATCAGTCCGGCCAGTAAAAGCGGGCCAAATGCGAAGGCAGCAAGTTTCGTCTGATCGTTTGCAGGAATTAACCTGACAGGCATTGGAATGGTAAATTCAATCACATCTCCTTTTTTCCACTTCCTTTCAAGTGTGATGTAACTGCCGGCCTTGTTCTTGAATGCCTGGTTGGTACCGTTGATTTTGATCTTCATCCCTAAGGTAGCCCAGCCGGGATACCTCAGTTGCAAAGCGAATCTTTCACCTGAGGTGGCCAGGATGGTAAGTTTGGAATTCTCCTTATCGGGATAGCTCGTCTCCTGCCTGATTTGAACTCCCTTTTCCCGCCAGGTTACCTCGGAGGGTATGAACAGATTGACATAGACATTATTCTTGTCATGAAAATAGATGGATTCCCCATATTTGGCGTGGTTTTCAAAGCCGGTTCCCACACAACACCACCAGGAATCCTCTTTCGTGCTATAAACCTTGAAGTAGCCGGGCTTCAGGGGCATAAAATAGCAGACCATTCCTGTTTCAGGATCCTGGCTGCCCAAAATGTGGTTGTACAACGCCTGTTCGTAATAGTCGGCATATTTGACATCCGCACTCCAGGAGAAGAGGTGATCTGTCAGCTTCAGCATGTTGTAGGTGTTGCAGGTTTCTGTCGTCCGGTGACTAAGGTGTTTGGAGAGACTATCTGGTGCGAAGAAGAACTCATTGTCGCTGTTTCCGCCATTGGCATAGGTATGGTGCTGAATGACCCGGTTCCAGAAAAATTCAGCGATCTGTTTTTGCTTTTCATCCCCTGTAAATTCGTAAGCCCTTGCTTCACCAATGATTTTGGGGATATAGGTGTTGGCGTGGCGTTTCTGTAATACATCATTTTGAATAGACAGCGGGTCTAGTTGGATCCGATGGTAGAACATTTTGGCTGTTTTGAGGTATTTTGCCTCCCCTGTCAGGGAATAGAGGTTGTACAACACTTCGCTCATACCGCCAAATTCGGTCAGAAGCATTTTGTCAAGTTGGGTCTGATCCAGTCCGGATAGTTTGGCATAGGCCCAATCA
>CAZVTL010000122.1:4863-9097 GCA_964630075.1 uncultured Tangfeifania sp. | reverse complement strand
CCATTTCAAAGGCCAATTGATTGTCGCAACAGAGGTACATATCGAGCAAACCGGCATAGATCTTGTGCAGGGTGTACCAGGGAGCCCAAACCCTTCCTTCGTAAATGGCCCTGTTGATAAAATGTTGCGGAAAGGCGCTTAAATAGCCATTTTGATCCAATGCATCCTGTACTTTCTTCAGCTCAGCTACCAGGCTATCACCTTTTAGTTTGTAGATTTCTTCTCCGGTAGAAGCAAACATAAGCGCCAATCCGGATAATACATGACCGGTGGAATGTCCCCTCAGTTCAATGGTGGGCGCTTCCCAGCCTCCCAAGGGCTTCGCTTTGGATGGAATGCCCGCATTGAGGCGGTAGGTATGCAACAAGCGGTTGTTGTCTATGGTGAGCAGCCATTTTGCATTCCTGCGCTGGTTCTCCCAAAAAGGGGAATCAAGCAGTTTGACATCCCTCAGGTCAAATGAGTGCACCTTCAGTGGTACCTTGTCAGCTACAACTATTTTGTTGGCATGCTGACCCGGATAGTGTGACTGGGCCATAGGTCCTGACTCACAGAAACCTGGTAGAAGTATGGCTGCGAATAGGGTCAAAATGGGCACAAATGGTTGGCTGAGTCTCTTCATATTCTGGCCTTGAAATTGGATTGTAATTGATTTTTTACATGCTATTCGATTCGTAGATCAATTTGATCATGGTATAAATGTAGATACTTTTCTGGTGATTTCACCGGACATTTTTACGTTCAATAGCCCTCGGAGAAGAATTTCCAGTTATTTGACCACAAGAATTAATTTATTAAATATATACTTTATTTAATATTCATAATATTCTGTATCATTTTAGTTTATAAAAATTATTTGTAAGACAACAGAACCCATTTATTTCAATATTTTTTTAGCATGTTCTATCGGCCACCATGAGGGCAGCCGTTGCAATTTATCTAAAGTATAACTACATATAAGGATTATAATTTATTGTATTGCAATAATATGATAGATATAATTGAGGGGATAATTCTTTTTGGGCGGGATTAGAAACTCATTTTGTATCAATCCTATCCATAAAAGCTCAATTTTTCAATTCCCAGGCTGATCCAATTCTCATTTACTGCCAAAAACTGATATTTATTTTTGCGCCTGAACTTCCCAATTCAATTGCAGGGTCAGGACCTTTTCCATTTCTATGAATCAATGCTAAATGCTTCACAGCGGATAGGGTAAAATGTCCATTTTTTTTTCAAAAAATGTTTGAGAAGGATTCGGTCGGACTTATTTCATGGGTTATTCGCAACCGTCTGGACTACCATAAATGCAGGATTTATATGCGATATTGGCTGTTTGTTGTCCGGTATTTCGAGCAAAATGGGCGAATTTTGAGTAAGCAGTCCGCAACTTAGGCAAGGCGATGAAGGGTTTTAGTGTAAAAACCTAAGTCTTCGCAAACAAAACTTGTACGGTTTAGAAATTCAAGCTCCAGTGTTTTGGCTCAGGTAGATATGCTTTTCATCGATATCGGGCCTCAAAGGCAATGCCGCACAAAATGGTACACATGTTCCCAAAGATTTGCACTATTGGTTCAGTTTCATTTTGGACAGTACTTCGATGGCTTGCGGATCGGCGGGATCCAGGCTTTTGATCCTGGTGAAACTGTCGATGCATTTGCTCCTCATTTCGGCAGCGCGCACCTTGTCTGACTGGTAATACCTTTCGTACCCAAGGTAATAGTATGAACCCAGGTATTTGTAGCACTCTATGATGGATTTCTGATTCTTTGCAACATCACCCTTTTCGAGTATTGACAATGCTTTTTGATAGTTTTCCTTGGCAGCAGTTGTTCCAGCTTCAGGATCAAGGATGGATTGAATCCTTCCTTTCCATATGTAACCGCCAGCATAAGACTCATTTAGCTTGCATACCACATTGAATGCACTGTCTGCCTTGGTGTAGAAAAGCTGCACTCGTTTTTTCACAGCAATGCTGTCAGCAAAGGGGATTTTGGAAGCTTTTTGCAGGCTTTCCAACGAGTCATAACTGGCCCTCCATTGTTCACCTTCGAAGTAATACTCCTTTCCTGCCAGGAAGCTGTTCACGGATTTGTCGGCTCCAAGCACTATCAGTTGATTGTAACAGTAGGCAGCTTCCGTGTGAATCCTGTTTTTGGAGGCGAGTTTAGCCAACTCCTCCAAATATTCAGCGTTGGTTGGATCCATGGCTGTGGCTTTACGGAAATATTCCATGGCCTTTGCATCCTGTCCGGCTCTTTGGAGGAGTTTGGCATAATAGCCATAGTCGGAGGCAATGATTTTGTGGGGAGCATGTAGCTGAAAGAAACGGCTCATAAAGTTGAGTCCATTTTGCAGATCGCCTGTTTCACATGCAATGTAACCTCTGATCCTCAGAAGCACAGTCTCATCACCACTTTCTGCCATCACCCGCTCCAGTAAAGTTTCGGCCTCCTTGTATTTCTTGTTGAAAAAGAGGGTAATGGCATATCTCTCCTCGTCATCCATGGTGACATCGGCCCTTTCCCGGTAGGTTTGGTAGGCATTTTCAGCCTCCTTGTATTTGCCTGTTGAATAGTAGAGATCACCAAGGTATTTGTAACCAAGAATTTGGTCAGGTTGGATCGCAATTGATTTGTTCAGTGAGTGCAATGCATCCGGGAAAGCATGGGATTGCAATTGTATTAACCCGGATTCCCGGTAGGAGATGAAGGAGAGTGGATCAAAGAAACTTGCCCGGTCAAAGGCATTGATTGCGGCTCCGTAACTCTTTTTAACCAATTCCAGTCTACCCATGGCCAGGTGAAGTCTTGCAAATTTCGGAAAAAGATCGAGTCCCTGACGAAGATATATCAAGGCACTTGCCGTATCTTGCCTATAAAACTGGATGCACCCTTCGGCGATGGAACAGTAGATGTCAGGATTGGTCTTATCTATTCGTCTGGCGCGTTCAAAAAAGTTGGCCATATTCTCCCGATCCTTGTTCAGCAACGAAACAATTCCCATTCCAGCAAGAGCAAATGGATTTTGGGCATTGACCGCCAGAACTCTTTGAAATACCATCTTGGCACTGTCTGCGGCATTCAGCGACAGTAAGCTGTTGGCAAGGCCCAGCTGTGCTTCCACATCTCCAGGTTTGGCTTTCAGATGTTGCTGGAAGCAGTTTCTGGCTGATTTGTACTGTTGTTCAGACAGGTAATTAAAACCATGCTCCGCAGTTCCCTGAGCCACACTGCTCAAACAGGCAAATAACAAAACCAGCAACCCCAACAGGTTGAGTCTAGCTTGCATAATTGGCGATGTGCAGGTTTGGTTTTTCACAGTTCTGGCCTGATGTTAACGACTCTGGTTGGGGCTACAGCCGGTACAATCCCGGATTTCAGGATGATTCGCTGTCCTTTGTCACCTGCTACGAAGGAGACCAACCCGGTGGCCAAACCGCTGCGGGGTTCCGCATTGATCATATAGAGAGACCTTGTAAGGGGATACATCTTGTCAAGGAGGTAAGCCTGGTAGGGTTTGTAACTATTGCCGGAGGTTGGGTGGTCTGATTCGCTTACTGCCAATACCTTGATTTTCTGGTGGAAAGAGAGATGCAGGGAGTCGTTTCTGTTGCTGATCCAACTGGTTCCCACGAAGCCCAGTACTTCAGGGTGCGTTGCCGTATAGTCGATTACCTCACGGTTGTATTCCATGGCTGATGCGTGGGCAGCGGAGAAGTTTCCCTGACAGATTGAATCAGCAAGAAATCTAATGATTCCGGATCTTTCATGATCAAAGAGAAGCTTGATGGGTAGGGCAGGTGCGGCAGGATCAAGCTGGTGCCAGGATACGATACGGCCGCATAGGATCTCCCTGAGCTGTTTCATGGAAAGCCAGGAAAGTTTGCAGGAGGGGTGGACAACCAAGGCGATGGCATCGGTTGCCACTTTCAACTGTTTTGGAAATAGTTTTCGTCCGTTGAGCAACGAAACTTCGTCGGTTTTTAGCAAACGGGAGGCCACGATCATTTTCACGCTGTCGTTTAAGAGCATTTCCATGGCGCTATTTTCGGGCAGGTACATGACTTTGAATTCAGAGTAACCATAAATTGACTTGAACAGTTCGATCTCCGCTTCCATTACTGGCCGAAAAGATTCATCCACGGCAATGGTGGTAGTCCCAGAGATGGTGGTGTTCCTGTAGGGATCCCCTTTGAAGAGGAGCGACATATTTCCGCCGAGGTGTTTCAGGA
>CAZVTL010000122.1:0-4853 GCA_964630075.1 uncultured Tangfeifania sp. | reverse complement strand
ATCCCCTTTGAAGAACCGGCAACCAGCTGCAAGAAAAAGTATTGATAGTAGAATAAGAGAGATCTTCATTTTCATCCATTTTTATTTATCGCACAAAGTACGCAAAGACACGTAAGGTATTTATTAGTAAGTCTTTGCGTTTCTTTGCTTACTTTGCGCGACCTTTTATTATTTCAGCACAAACCTGATTGGCATTGTAAAACTAACCAGAACTGCTTGTCCTTTTTGTTTCCCTGGACTCCAGAGCGGCATCTTTTGAAGTACCCTGATAGACTCTTCATCACAACCAAATCCAATACCTTTGATTACCTTTAAATTGGTAATTTTTCCATCCCTGTCCACCACAAAATTAAGCAATACTGTTCCCTGGATGCCATTCTCCTGGGCAGCAGCGGGATAATGCAGGTTATTCTTAATGAAACGCAGCATCTCACGCTCTCCTCCCGGGAATTGAGGCATCTGATCTGCGACTGTGAGTGGAACATCAGACTCTTCCGTTATTTTGACATTTTCTGTAACAGCTGTCGGCGCTGCCATGTCGTCACTTCCCTGGTCAAAATTTACAGTTCCGATGGCCCTCTTCTCTGCCACCAACTCCTTTTGGGTAGGTGGTATCTCATCCAATACCTGTTCATCTGGTTTGACCACCGGGGTAACAAATTTTATGCTATTCTTCAGCGGCGCTGGTGGAGGGGGAATGACTTTTAATACATTCTCGACCTCAGGCTTTTCTAGTCTGATATCTGTCAATATTCTGACTGTTAACTCTTTTTCCTTTTTCTTGGGAAAAATTTGCTTGATCAGGAGCGGTGCTGAGACGATCAGCACAAACAACACTCCTGCTATCATCAGAGATTTTAGTAACCTGCCGGATGATTTGGTCCTCAATTCATAACCACCATAATCACGATACCTTGGATCAAAAACAAGGTCACACCATTCGCGAGAAAAAATATCTTTGTCAGCGGCCATTGGAAAGCTTATTTTCTGCGTTGTAGGTTTCAATCAGATTCAGGTCAAAGGGTGATATGGCATCAATGGCATACCTTTCAATGTTGCAGATGGCCATTTCATCGAGTGCATCTATGAGGTTTCGGTAAACCGATTCATCGGTTGCCTTGATCAGCACAATGGGTGCACTTTTTTCCGTTTTGATGGCGGTCATTCGTTGTTCGTACTCCTTTTCCGGTAGTTTTAATCGCTCCTTTTCGGCTTTCAGTTCCCTGATCTTTGACATCACCTCATAATTCCTCTTCAAGAGAAACTGACGCAAACCGGTGGGAGAGAAATTTGTCCGGTTAAGTACCGGATCTTTCTCGTTTTCGCGGGTTCCTTCATAATAATAGACTGCATTATCCTTGTCAAGGAGCAGGGTAATGGCTCTGGATGACTTGACTACCGATTGCTCCTCTTCGGCTGATTTCTCCCTGGAAGGGAGGGCAATCTCCATCGTTTGAGGCTTGTTCAGGGTGGTAGCCAGCATGAAGAAGGTGATCAGTAAAAAACCAAGATCTACCATCGGGGTAAAATCAATCCGGGTGGATAGTTTCTTACTCCGCCGCTTCTTTCTGCCTTTCCTATGATTTTGAGCGATTTCAGCCATTCAATAGTCTATAAATTGGTTTCAAGGTCAGAAGCGGTTTCCAGTGTTGTGATCAGATTGTACCTGTTTTCATTCAGATCTTGAAGGGTCTCCATCAATTTTTTGATCTTTGGATAGGAAGTTGCCTGGTCTGCCTTGATGGCAATCCGGTAATCCTTGCTGATGCTTCTTGAAACACTTACCCAGTTTTTCAGCTGGTTGTTCAGCGAATCGCAAGGTATTCCTAACGCATAGGAAGTCGATTCGCGCTCTACCGGATTAAGCGACAAGAAGCCTTTCATCTGTTCGATCGGTAGCCCGAAACTGTTGATCAGGCTGAATTCCTTCAATTCAGCCGCGCTAAATTGAAGATTGTAAAGTGCCCCCATCCTTTCCAGAAGCGATATCCTGTTTTCCTGTCCATCAATGCCAAAGAAGATTTTGCCTTTCTCATCTACCAGGATCAGTAAAATGTTACGTTCAGGTATTTTAATTTCCGATATGGAGGAGGGAGTATTGATATTGGCTGCCTCTTTTCTGGTAAAATTGGAGGTAAGCATAAAAAAGGTTAGCAACAGAAAAGCCACATCGCACATGGCTGTCATGTCCACTGCCGAACTTTTTCGTGCTATTTTTACCTTTGGCATAATCGTGAAATATTTTGGAGCTTAGAAAGCATTCATTGACAATTCATTAGTGTTTTGCTGCAAATGTTTGGGCAATACTGTAACCCGCCTCATCAATGGCGTAGGTCAATTTGTCGATACGGGTGGTAAAATAACTGTAGGAAACCATGGCTATGGCAGCCGAGCCAATTCCAAAAGCGGTGTTTACCAAAGCTTCAGAGATTCCGGTGGCCAGGGCTACCGAATCAGGAGCTCCTGCATTGGCCATGGCAGCAAAAGAGCGTATCATCCCCAAAACAGTCCCCAGCAAACCCATCAATGTTGCAAGGGAGGTGATGGTTGCCAAGGCAGGCAAATTCTCTTCCAGGCTTGGAAGTTCCAGTGATGTTGCCTCTTCAATGTTTTTTTGGATATCCAGGATTTTTTGCTCTTTGGTCATTACCGGATCCAGTTCCATTTGAAGGTATTTATCGAGTGTCGATTTGGCTACGCTAGCCACAGAGCCTTGAACGCGGTCACATTCTGCTTTGGCCCCTTCAATATCATCTACAGCCAAAAAAGTCTTTAACCTGCCGACAAATTTCACGGGAGCAAGATTTCCGTAAGCCTTTTTGATGGTATAATATCTCTCCAGCGAAAATGTCAGAACAATTATTAGGAGTGTCATCAGGATTGGAACAATGTATCCTCCCTTGTAAATAATACCCAGATAATTACCCTGCATGGGGGCATTGGCAGAATCATTGCCCTGAAAATTGGAGGAGGCACCCATGACAAAAAAATAGACAAAAACGGCTATGACAAAGGCGATGGGGATTACCAGTGCTGCGAAACTATTTTGAAACCTTGAAAAAACATGCTCAGTCTTCATATATCAATAAGCTTATGTTGAAAATAAGGTAATAAATCAGATGGTGTAACGCTACTAAAGATCTGCTTTTTAAGGGAAACCAGTCGACAAAAGTAACATTCTTTGGTATTTTTGGGGAGAGAAATCTCACAAAAATTGTTAAACGAATTCAACTTCGTTACCGGTCAACCGGCAATCTTAGGCAATTTTCAGAAAACTGGGAGCCTTGCTTATTTTGTCATCAAAGGTAGAGGTCCCTTTTTCCAAGCAGAATTTCCCCGTAATCCCGTTGGAACCTGTTGAGCAAGTGAGGCTTGTTGAGGAAGTATGCAGAATTTTCAATTTCGGATAACTCTTTTTGAATCAAATCCTCTCCAATGGCTTTTGTCGCGGGAGTTGCATAGTCATTCAAGTATTCACGGTAGGTAAGGACTGCATTGAGCTTGCAGAATTTGCTCTCTTCGCAATGACTCAGCATTCCCATGATGGTCTCACCGGTACGGCCACAACGATAACCAGCTGTACAGAAGGAGGAGATGTAGCCCAATTTTCCCACCTCCTGGATGACTTCGTCCAGGTCACGCGGGTCTCCGATGGTAAACTGCTCCATCTCCTGGTTGAACTCTTTCTTCTGATCGCTGTAGGCACCAATCCCGATACGGGTGGAGGCATCGGTCTGGGTGCACCCCAATTGAAGCAGCTCCCTTTTGATTCCGGCTTTTTCCCTCGCGGTGACAATCAAGCCCGCAGTTGTAACTGAAAGACGTAGCACCGCAACTGCCTTTTTCATGTTATCGTCAGAAACGAAGTACTCCGAATTGTTGCTCAACCAGGATCCGGAAGCTGGAGTCATCCTGGGAAAAGAAATGGTGTGCGGTCCGATGCCGAACTGACGTTCCAGGTCAAGGGTGTGGTGAAGCAATCCCATCACCTCAAATTTCCAGTCATACAATCCAAAGAGCGCACCAATGGCTACATCGTCCAATCCAGCCTCAATGGCGCGATGCAAGGCATAGAGACGCCATCTGTAGTTGCCTTTCAGCGTATTTGCAGGATGGACACTGGAAAATGTATCCCGGTGGTAGGTCTCCTGAAAAACCTGGTAAGTCCCGATCCCCGCCTCCTTCAGCTTTTTAAGCTTGGCCATCGCCATGGGAGCAGCATTGATGTTGACACGCCTGATATTGGTTGGCCGGCCCGATTTTGGGGCCGTCTCGTTTACAGAATAGACAGCCTTGATGCAATCAACCATATAGTCCACATCCGTGGAGGGATGTTCTCCAAAAACCAGGATCAGTCTTTTGTGACCCTCCCGCAGCACTGAGATCGTCTCATTTCTTACTTCGTCCAGTGTAAGGATACGCCTGACCTCTTTGCTGTTGGCCTCCCTGAAGCCGCAGTAAGCACAATTGTTTACACAATAGTTGGCACAATAGAGTGGTGCAAAGAAAACAATGCGGTTGTCGTAAACCCTTTTTTTGACTGCGAGTGCCGTTTCATTGATCTCTAGCCATAGGTCAGTATCATTGACGTTGAGCAGCGCTGCTGTCTCTTCCGGAAGCAGTGTTTGAATAGCAAGGGATTTCTGCAGAATGTCCCGGATCATCCCTGGATCTGGATTGACCTGCTTGTCAATTGTGGAAAAGATTACCTGTTCGTTGATAAAATCTTTTCCATCAATCAGGTATTTATCGATCTCTGTTTGGCTAATGATCCCTTTTTTCCAACTGGATGCGGCAGAAACTCCCATGTCATAAATTTGAAATGCAAAGATAGTTCAAAACGAGCATTCTGC
>CAZVTL010000121.1:0-11440 GCA_964630075.1 uncultured Tangfeifania sp. | reverse complement strand
CAATTAAGCCGTGTGGCACCAATTCATGACAAACTTAAACAAAATTTTAGGAATTGGGATTCTGCGAATGTGAATATTTTATCAACAATTTTAGCCTGTAGAGTTTTAAGGTTAGGCAGTCTATTGAGAGTATAATTCACCTTATATTTGCAAATCACAAAGCACAAGCAATCTGCTTGAGTTTTGTAAACAAGGAACTTTAAATAAAAACACATATTAAATTAAATATGAATAACATAACTGATCTTTCCCCTCAAATCATCTGGCATTATTTCAACGAAGTCTGCAAGGTACCGCGGCCATCAAAACACGAAGAAAAGATGATCCGTTTTTTAATTGATTTTGCGGCTCAGCACAATTTGGAGTCTGTCAGGGATGAAGCTGGCAACATGGTCATCAAAAAACCTGGTACCAAAGGAATGGAATCTGGAAATACGGTGGTCCTTCAATCCCATATGGACATGGTCTGCGAAAAGAATGCAGGGGTAATCCATGATTTTTTCAATGATCCCATTGTACCGGTTGTCGATGGGGAATGGGTGAAAGCCGAACACACCACCCTTGGCGCTGATTGCGGGATAGGGATCGCCGCTTCGCTGGCTGTACTGGCCTCGCACCAATTGGCTCATCCACCTGTTGAAGCCTTGTTTACAGTAGATGAGGAGACCGGACTGACCGGTGCCAAAGCGCTTCAGCAGGGACTGCTCAAAGGGAAAATTTTGCTTAACCTGGATTCGGAAGATGAAGGTGAAATATTTATTGGGTGTGCGGGTGGAATTGATACTACCGCAACATTGGAACATGGGTCAGCACCTGCACCTGGAGATGGAGTTGCATTTAAAATTTCGGTTTCAGGATTGCTTGGCGGTCATTCGGGAGATGACATTGAAAAGGGGAGGGGCAATTCGATTAAAATATTGAATCGCTTTCTGTATCAACTCAATGACTCCTGCGAATACCACATTGCTGGTTTTCAAGGAGGCAATCTTCGCAATGCAATTCCAAGGGAAGCCTCGGTGGTAATGGTCGTTCCTCCCAATAAAAAGGAACATCTCACCATTGAACTGAATCTTTTCAGGGCGGAGATGGAAAACGAACTCTACCTGAAGGAGCCAAAATTCAAAATTGCTCTGGAAAGCGCCGACAAACCTGAATTGGTGATGGATGCAGTGAGCCAGGCAAACCTGGTCAACATGCTCTATGCCTTGCCCCATGGAGTG
The DNA here is from genome assembly GCA_964630075.1 of uncultured Tangfeifania sp. GTDB lineage: Bacteria > Bacteroidota > Bacteroidia > Bacteroidales > Prolixibacteraceae > CAINVV01. Next base: position 10,220 of record CAZVTL010000121.1, on the reverse strand, counting down.
CATACGCTGAGCTTCCGCATGCCGGGGATGGTAGAGAGTTCAACCAATCTAGCCAGTATTAAATTCAAGCCCGGGTCCAAGATTGAGGTGGTGACCAGCCAACGAAGTGACCAGGAAAGCGGCAAGCAGGACATCTATCAAATGGTTGAATCAGTTTTCTTAATGGCTGGAGCGAAGGTTGTCAGGGGAGATGGATATTGTGGCTGGACACCAAATCCGCAATCCAAAACGCTTGCGATCTCCAAAAATGTCTACGAAACACTCTTTGGGGTCCAACCTGTGGTAAGGTCCATTCACGCTGGTTTGGAGTGTGGTTTGTTTCTCGAGAAGTTTCCAGAACTGGACATGATCTCTTTTGGTCCCACCTTAAGGGGTGTTCACTCGCCGGATGAGAAGATCGAGATTGCCTCTGTCGAAAAATTCTGGCGATTTCTGACCGAATTACTGCCCAAACTGGCCTAAGGGCAAAAAAAGGGGCTGAGTTTGTTTGTTCAGCCCTTTTTTTTGCGCTTTACTTAAAGCGTTACCATAAAGATCTTTTTCTCACTCCCCCGCATGACATCTACCGAGATAATCTGTCCGGGTGCGTAGGCCTTCATTCTCGCCATGTAATCATATATACTGCCAACCTTTTTGCCATCAATGGCGATGATGATGTCTCCTTTTAACAACCCTGCCTTTGCGGCTGGTTTGCCCGGAGTAACTCCATCGATCCTCATTCCCCCCGTTTCTGTTCCGGCAAAATCCGGAATGATACCCAGCGTAACCTTTAAATCTGTTCTGCCACCTGAGCTTCCGATTTTTGGACCGGCCTCCTGGTAGGTAAGCTTTTTGTTGCGATTGGCTACCTCCTGAATCAGTACAAAAGCATTCTCAACAATGAGTTTCTCTCCGCTGATATTGATCCTTTCGTAGGTATCATTGGGCGTATGGTACTGGTCATGAACGCCGGAGGTAAAGTAGATCACAGGGATGTTTTCTCCATAAAAGGAGGCGTGGTCGGACGGACCGTAGCCCTCCATGGAAATCTTCGTATTGAAACCATGAACCAAACTATCAATCAATGCTTTGGATTCGAGTGAACTACCTACACCTCCGATGGTCAAATTTCTGGCAGAATCAAGCCTACCAACCATGTCAAAGTTGAACATCGCCGTTGATTTTTTCAAAGGGAAAGGTGGGTCTGCCACGAAGGCTTTGGAGCCTATTAATCCGGATTCTTCGGCTGTAAAAGCGACAAATAGAATTGGGCGCCTGTTATTTTTTTCATGCGAAAATTTTTCGGCCAGCTCAATGACCGCAGCAACCCCTGAGGCATTGTCATCCGCTCCATGATGTACAGCAGCAGAATCGGGCATCCTGGATCCTGATCCGGCTCCGCCGAAGCCCAAATGATCGTAATGGGCGCCAACAACTACAAATTCCTCCGCCAATTTAGGATCCCTTCCCGGAATCCAACCAACAATGTTTTGCGTCATTGTAATTTTGGGCAATACTGATGCCTCTCCCTTCAATACCGTTTCAGTGACCAGGGAAAATGGCTTTTGAGCGGTTTTTACCTTGCTCTCCATTTCACCCATCGTTAAGCTGCCAGCCATGATTAAATCAGCGGTTTTGGGCGAAATTTTCATTACCGGAACCGAATAGGGAGCGCTGTTTTTATCAAAGATGGCCGTCCTTGCTGCTCCTTTGGTGATAAAGTCTTGAGAAACAATAAGGATACCCCCGGCATGGTGATCAATGGCATTGAGTACTTTCGTGCGAATATCACTCTGTTTTTTGATTTCCGCATTCTGCGCAAGGTGGGCAGGCACGCCTTCTACCATAAGAACCCAGTGGTTATCTATTTTCAAATCTTGATAATCGTCCCATTTCAAACTATCTGATAAAGTGGTGATTCCATATCCCGCAACAGCAAGTTTACCTTCAAATGATTTGTTTGCGGAGAAAAACAAAGGTTCAAAATCGGTACTCAATTCAAAGGTCTGCTTACCGGAGGAGAGGTGATTCTCCTTCCCGAATGTAAAGCCAGTTATCAGCTTTACAGGCTGAAATCCTTTGTTGTACAAGAGCTTAATACCAGACTTTTTAAACTCTCCGGCGATAAAATGAGCAGCCAATGAGTCCCCCTTCAGCCCGGGTTTTCTACCTTGGAACTCATCAGAGGCAAGTTTCGAGATGGATCGGGAAAGATCCTTCTCCGTTATTTTAGGTTGGTACTGTATCGTACAGGCTGTCAGGACAAGTATTGCCAGCAGGGAGCTTTTGGGTGTAATTTTCATCTAGCTGAAGGTTAAAAAAAGTTCATTATAGCAGGCAAATATAATGATCTCTTCAGGTTTTTTAATATTTTTTGTAGATCAGGTTCTGTGAATATTTAGTTTATTTGTAAAAGATACCTGAGTGATAACAAATCGTTGGATTGTCCATGAGATTACTATTCGGTCGCTTCCGCTGGATCAGCTTTGGGATGTTAATTTGGTTAACATCCTGCGTTTCTATGGGAAAAATTTCAATTCAGGTTTCAGTACCTCCACAAAGAGCGCTTCCTGCTGAAATTCAAAGTATTGTTCTGATGAACAGGAGCATGAACAGTTCCTACTCCAACCTTAACCAGGATTCGTTGGAAAACCACTTTGTTGAAAAGAAATTGGAACTCAATGAGATCATGCTGGATAGCATTGCTGCGGACACCACGCTGAAAGTGGTTGGCAATGCCCTCTATGAATCAGGCCGGTTTGATGTGGTGATTCCCCTTTTGCGCAACATACCCAACAACAATGTCTCCTACCAAACCAGCGTACCCTCCCTGACCATGTCACAAGTCAACCAAATCTGCAAGGAATTCAAGGTAGACGCTTTGCTGGCTCTTGAGAACTTCCATGAGAAGGTCAATACCTCCTATGGGACCGTATATGATCCAACCCTGGAATTTGGCAGGGTTGAGATTTATTCAATATTTGTGCAGCTTGCCTACTATTCCAAATGGAAACTCTACTATCCGGGAGCCACATTAAAAGCTGCAAGTTTTGAGGTAAAAGACACCATTTTTTGGGAGGGCAGGGGCCCTACCTTACAAAAATCCTACGAAGAGCTGCCAACTATTAAGGACGCTTTGGTAAATGGCGCCATCGAGAATGGCTTGAACCTCTCGGCTTTTATTGCACCAAGTTGGCAACCGCAGAAGAGGAGTTACTTTGTCACCCGGAACAAGGAGGCAGACATGGCCATCGAATGGATGAACAAAGATCAATGGGAAGAGGTCAAAGACAAGTGGATGAAATTTGCCAACTCCTCATCGCCGGGATTCAGAAGCCAAATTGAATACAATCTGGCATTGGCTGCCGAGATGACCGGTAATTTGAAAGAGGCCATTCAGTGGGCCGAAAAGTCCTTTAAAACGAAATACAGCAAGGCCGCTGAAGATTATATTAGGCTATTGAACAATCGTTTAACATTGACCACGGCGAACTAAATATCAAACGATCAGATTCTGCCAACCAATTCACTCAAGGCCAAACTATTCCACAAAATATTGTACCAACAATCTGGAACCCGGAGGCTGCTTCGGGCATGGCAAAATTGAAAAAACATGGAGACCCCCAACTACAATTCGCATTATTGACTATTTTTGCCTGCAAGAATCTGTTGAATAACCTTCAAAGCAAAACTTCACAGGGAACTTTGAAATTTGTTAAATCATGGGTATAATTCAACAGGGAAGGTTACTTCATGCATATTTTTCGCATGCGAATATCCATCCTTTGGGACGGGATCAAGCGAAAAGGTTGTATGGGTAGTCCTGGAGGCAATTAATAACAAACAAACTTTAAAACATGAAATTATTGGAAGGTAAGAATGCAATTGTTACAGGAGGTAGCCGCGGAATCGGAAAATCAATTGCACTCCTTTTTGCTCAGCAAGGTTGTAATGTTGCTTTTACAGATCTATTTTACGATGAAATTGCAAAAGAGACAGAACAAGAACTTCTGGCGCTGGGGGTAAAAGCCAAAGCTTATGCTTCAGATGCATCCAAGTATGATGATACAGTTCAGGTTGTTGACCAAATTATAAAAGATTTTGGCGGCATCGATGTTTTGGTGAACAATGCAGGTATTACCAAAGATACCTTGTTGATGCGAATGACCCAGGAGCAATGGGATGCAGTCATCAACGTCAATCTCAAGTCTGTTTTTAATTTTACGAAAGCGGCACAGATGACCATGCTGAAACAAAAGGGCGGATCGATCATCAACATGAGTTCTGTGGTTGGTGTCAGCGGAAACGCAGGACAATCCAATTATTCTGCCTCCAAAGCGGGAATCATTGGATTCACCAAATCAATTGCCAAGGAGTTGGGATCAAGGGGCATTCGCTCCAATGCCATTGCTCCGGGTTTTATCATTACCGAAATGACCGCGAAAATCCCTGAAGATGCCCGCAAGCAGTGGGAAGCATCCATCCCCATGAAACGTGGCGGACTTCCCGAGGAGGTGGCCAAAGTAGCACTTTTCCTCGCCTCCGATCTTAGTTCCTATGTTTCCGGACAGGTCATCAGCGTTTGCGGCGCAATGAACACTTAATCAGCTGTGGTAAATGTAAAAGGGCTATTTGCGATGCAAATAGCCCTTTTTATTTTACTGCTTTGACGCTTGTTTTACAGAAATTTAAACCCAAAAGAAACCGAGAATGTATTGCCCTTGTTGGAATAGTTTTCAAATTTTTTCGTTAGTCCCATTTCATACCTTAAATCAACAGTAAACATCAAAAAATCAACACCTGCCCCAAGTTGGTAATCCCAACCCGATTTCTTTAGATTATCTGCAAGGTTTTTATCGCCCTCATACCCCGAATCAAAAGAGACAGCTGGACCAGTAAAGGCACGGATGGATGCAACTTTAAGATCTATTATCTTATAGCCAATCAACAACGGAACCTGAATCGTTTTCATCTTAATTGCATCATAGGCAGCTCCAACTTTAAAACCTCCATTTTTAACTACATACAACAATTCCGGCTGCAAATAGAATTTCTCTCCGCCAAAGCGACCAAAAGCCCCGAAATTGTATCCTCCCTTGCTGTCTGCGGAAAAAGCGCTTAGATCAGCAGTGAGCTTGGTGGTATTGTATCCCAGCTTAACGCCAAGATCAAAAGTGGCGGCAAAAGTCACCAGTGAGAGAACCAGGAATGAAACGGTAATGAATAATTTTTTCATGGTATTGTTTTAGAATTAGTTCACAATGAAATTAAAAAAAATTATATAAATACACAGCATTCCGAATTAATTTAAATCCCACGCTCTTTGGTAATCAATTGGTATGCCTCGTTGACTTTTTTAAATTTCTCATTTGCAGCGACTTGTATTTCTTCTCCCAAATAACTGACCTTGTCAGGATGATATTTGACAGCCATTTTCCGGTAGGCTTTCTTTACCTCTTCGTCAGAAGCGGTGGCAGAAATTTCCAAAACATCATAGGCCCAGTCAGTTTTGGGAATGAGCATTGCTTCGATCGAAGTATAATCAGCAGTAGATATTCCCAGATTGACCGAAATGTGCCTGATTAATTTCAACTCCTCAGGGTGTATGACACCATCGGATGCTGCAATCCCAAATAGAAAGTGAATAAGCTGCAACCTGCTGGGATAATCCATGTAATTCTTGATCTGGTTGCAGACATCTGTTACAGGAATTTTTTGTTTGGTTAGGTCCTGAAGTATTCTAATGGCATTTTGTGCACCTTCTGCACCAAAATTAGCCTTGAAGAAATCTTTGACATAGTTCAGTTCAGATTTCATAATCTTGCCATCGGCGTTGAGCACGGATGATACAAGGACAAGTAAGCTAAACAGGTAGTCGTTCGGAGTCGTCTGCATTCCCCTTTCAAACGTCTTGGCATTCGGATCAGACTTATCAGAAAGATCAAACAAAGTACCCAACACAAAACCCGCCAATGCACCGATAGGACCACCAAGTGTCCATCCCAATCCACTACCAATCCATTTTCCGAACATATCTCTAAGATTTTAAAATTTTATCGAGCGTTAATATCTGTGGTATAATCATTTCATTGTCATTGTTGTAAATGACATAATCTGCCATTTTCATCTTTTCCTGGTCACTCATTTGGTGACTTATTCTTTTACGGATAGCTTCTTCAGAAGTTTGCTCCCTTTTCAATACCCGGGCAATCCGTTCTTCTTCCTTTGCAACTACCAGGATGGATTTGTCAAAACTACGGAAACTTCCGGTTTCAAATAGAATAGCAGCCTCATACAACAGGTACGGACAGCCTGAAAAATTGCTCTTCCACCGCCTAAATGCCTCATGAACCGCAGGATGGATGATCCCATTTACCTTTTCCAGCAAGAGATCATCGCTAAAAATGATGGAGGCAAGCATCTTCCTGTTGAGAATTCCACCCGGTAAATAGACATCCGCACCAAAGATGGTGATCATTTGGTCTACGATTTGTGGGTCTTCATTTTGAAGTCTGGCGGCTACAGCATCAGCCTGAAAAACCGGTATTCCCAACACATTGAATACCTTGCATACAGTAGATTTCCCACTTCCGATACCACCAGTAATTCCAATGGTTAACATGATCGTCTATTTTTCGTGTTCCAGGATGTATTCTACCTCCCTGGGAGCATAGCTAACTGACATCACAACTTTTGAATGATTCTCAAAATTTACAGCCAACCGACTTTCTTTGCCAGAGATTTTATCATAGTTGACGAAGGCTTTGAAAGCGCTGTAATCCAATTTTTTATATTTGCTCAAACCAATTCTGCAGGTCACTTTTACCTTACCAGGAAAAGCCTTCAGAACCATCTCGGGAGGGTTATTTACCACCTGAATTGGAATGTCGAATGATACTTCCGTATTCTGCTCAACAGGAATCAATAATTTAACTTCAGACACTTCTGTCTTTGTTCCTTTGATGGGTTGTATTGCAACTATTTTCTCCAAAGTGTGGTTCAACTTGTCGAATTCCCTGAATTCAGTGGATATAAATTTTACTGTATCCAGAACATTCTGTGGTCCGCTTAAAAGCAGTGAATCAGGAAATGCAGAAGGCTCATCCTCAAGAAAATATTGATTCTCAAAATTAAGCTTAAGCTGAGGTTTTACTTTTACCTTCCTGGCGACAATCTTGCTAAAATTGAAGACCAGCGAATCCGGTTTGATAGAGATAATCTTGATCTCACTGCTGATCTGCTTTGCGATCTCTTCACGATGCAAACCTGTGGATACAGTGTACCGTGTCCGGTATGGCGATGTAAATGGATTGTCTATCATATCGCTGACATTCAAGATGATCGGTGAAAATGCCAGTCGAAGTTTGTAGCTAAGCAAAGTATAGCCATACGCATCTACCATCAGGTCAAAACTTTGAGGAAGTGTACCCGAAAGCTCTTTGTCGCGCGGGATTTCCACATATTCAACCGGAACACTGATTCTACTGGTATAACGTTTTTCGAGACTGTTTAACAACCAAAGGAAAGAGGAGAGGGCCAGGCAAACAACAAAAACTACAGCCTTCTGATAACTGAAGTTTTTCACTTTTCGCTTGACAAACAAAAATAACCTTTTAACCCAAATTTGTTTCATGATAATCCCCCTATAAATTCATCAACGCATGGGTTAATAAAAAAATGGCCGGATGACCCGGCCATTTTTTTACTTTGCTACCGGAGCATCACTCATATCTTTCAAAACGACACTCTTGTCAATTTTTAATTTGATATTTGGAGCCACTTCAAGGTAAATGATGTTATCCTTTATTTCATCAATTCTTCCGTAAATACCGCCGGAGGTAACCACTTTGTCGCCTCTTTGCAGGGCATCACGAAATTTTTGGGTCTCTTTCTGACGTTTCATCTGCGGACGAATCATGAAGAAATAAAATACAACAATGATCAATACAAGGGGTAAAAACATGCCCAACATACTTTGTTGCTGCTGCTGAGCGATAACAAATAATAATGTACTCATTTTTAATTACTTAAATCTAAATTAAAATTCTTATTTTCTACAAATGCACCAATTCTCAAGGTTTTTTTCTCACCGTTTAAAGTTTCAACAGTTACCGTTTTAATTTGGTTTCCCCATTCACCGGCAGTATTGAAAATAACATCAACCGTTGAACCAGCTTGTGAAGGAATTTCGTCTTTGCTAAATTTCACGGTTATACAACCACATTCAGTTTCGGACTTGGTCAATAAAACGGGCAAATCTCCTTCATTCCTGAATTGGAATGAAAAAACTACCACCTCTCCCTCTTTTAATGTACCAAAATTATGAATTTCTTTGGAGAATTCAATCCTGCCGGGACTCTTTTTTTGATCGTCCTTAGCGGATACTGCCTGCTTTTTTTCATTGGATGATTGATAATTACAAGCTGTAGCCAGGAAGAGGAATACCATTCCAATCAACAAAATGCCAAAATTTCTCATCCTTCCAGTAGTCCCCGCCCTGCCTTAGCTATTTTACCTTGCTCTTTAAAATCCTTGGTAATCCGGTCCAATACTCCATTGATAAAAATACTACTCCGCTGTGTGCTGTAATATTTCGCAAGTTCGATGTATTCGTTCAAAGTAACCTTAACAGGGATGGAAGGAAATTCAGTTAACTCTGTCAATGCCAATTCCATGATTAATATATCCATGGTTGCAACACGGTCTACATCCCAGTTTTTTGTATAGGTCTCAATCGTTTTTCGGTTCTCTTCACTTTTGCTCAAAGATTTCCGGAACAATTTAACAGTAAACTCCTTGTCTTCATCATCCTTGTACAATTCCGAAAGATGATCATTGATGTTGCTCTCTTCCTTGAATTTTTTCAATGTTTTTATAACCATTGAAACGACAAAATCCAGATCATCATTCCAATAGATACTCTGCTCTTCAAATTCACTGAAAACAAACTCACTCTTCAGCAGTACTTCAGCAAAAAAATCTTCACAGAATTTTCGATCCACCTGGAAATTATCCTCTTCGGCCGCAAGATAGTTTTGGTACACCTCCGATTCAACCATCGATTGGTAGATTTTTTTTACCAACTCCTGGTTGTTGACCCAATTGACTTTGTTTTTTTGAACATAGGTGGTCAATTCGCTGTTATTTCGAAGCTTAAGGATCAAACGGTTTGACACAAAACGCAGGTTGGGATTCAGTTCTTCCTGTGTTGGAAAGTTTTTCAGCTTTCTTATTTCGATAATTTTATCAGCATAATCAGCCAGTTCAATAGGTAATGCCAGCAACAGATGGTAAAGATCGTAGGTTTTCTGAATACTGAAATGAAGTTCATTCTCAGAATTGCTAACTGGCTTATCTGCAGAGGATACATGAGCATACATGATCTGCAATACCTTGGTTCGGATAATTCTTCTACTAATCATTTGGTAATATTATCACATGAACGGGCAAAAATACAATAAAAATGCGGCTAATCCGATCTTTAGCACAAATGAACCCTCAAAAGGGAGACGAATGAACGTATGTCTTCTTCCGTCGTATCGAAAGAGGTCATCCACCTAACTTCTCCTTTTGACTCATTCCAGTCGTAGAAGAAGAACTCTTCCCTGATCAGCGGAATTACCTCACGGGGAAGGATAGCAAAAACACCATTTGCTTCAACCTTCTGTGTAACAGTAATTTTATCAATATCCTTAATCATTTCGACCAACAATTTGGCCATATTATTTGAATGCAAAGCATTGCTCTTCCAGATCTCCTCTTCAAGATAGGGGATGAACTGAGCTGAAACAAACCTCATTTTGGAAAAAAGCTGGGCAGCCTGCTTCCGGAAGAATTTTGTATTTTTTGAAAGTTCGGGATGGAAAACCAGCACTGCTTCACCCAGCATCAGACCGTTTTTAGTACCTCCAAAAGAGAGTACATCCACCCCTGCATCCCTTGTAAATGCAGAGAAACCCATTCCAAGCGAAACAGCAGCATTTGAAATTCTTGCACCATCCATATGAAGATACATGCCATGCGAATGCACTATTTCGGCCAATACCCTGATCTCTTCTGCACTGTAAACAGTTCCCATTTCTGTAACCTGCGAAATACTTAGCAACCCAGGTTGGGAATGGTGCTCTACACCGAATCCATGTAACAATTTTAACAGATCACCTGGGATTATTTTCCCATTTTCTGAAGGAATCGGAACCAATTTACTGCCGGTAAATTTTTCAGGCGCTCCGCACTCATCC
>CAZVTL010000120.1:0-11458 GCA_964630075.1 uncultured Tangfeifania sp. | reverse complement strand
GGCTGGCCAATCTGCCTCGTCCGTAGCCGCCAGTGTGGAGATCCCGTACTGGTGGTGGCTGTTGACGATGACAACGACAAGGTAGATGTGAAAAGCCGTCGCGATGCCTTTTGTGGGAAACTTTCTGTTTGCAACAATTTCTACCAGTATGGTATCAAATTTACCGATACAACCTACCACACCTACAGTTTGGATAGCATTGAATTTACGCAGGATGTCCTAAAGTTTGCAGGCGTCTGTCGTGTTGTAAAAGGCTTGAGTGGCCTGCGGGTCGGTGCAATAGGTGCCCGTCCAATGGGATTTCAAACGATGCGTTTCAGTGAGAAACTTTTACAGCTGTGCGATATCACAGTGGTTCCGGTGGACATGTCTGAAATCATTGCTGCTGCTGAAAAGATCGGTGAAAACGATCCGGCAGTTGTGGCTAAAGTGGAGGCCATCCGGAATTACGGAGCCTGCGGCATTACCAGCAAGGGAAAAATTGCCAAACAGGCCCGTTTTGGCCTGGCGGTTGAAAACTGGATCCACGAAAATGATATCGACATCTCGGCCATCCAGTGTTGGGAATCGATCGAGAAGAACTATGGTTGTGCCGCCTGTGTGACCATGAGTATGATGGGTGAAAAATTAATGCCCTCGGCGTGCGAGGTAGACGTGGCAGGCACCATCTCTATGTATGCGCTGGCTTTGGCAGCACAAACACCATCAGCCATCCTGGATTGGAACAATAATTTTGCAGAGGAGCGAAACAAAGTAGTCTGTACCCATTGCAGTAACTATCCAAAATCCTTTTTCCAGAACGAAATTGAAATTGGTAGCCTGGATGTGTTGGGCACTGTTTTAGGTAGTGAAGATACTTTTGGTGCGGTAAAAGGCAAGGTTGCTGCCGGCAATATGACCTATTTCCGCATTTCGACTGACGACCGGAGAGGCATCATCAAATCCTACCTTGGTGAAGGTTCGATGACGGATGATCCTTATGGCATGGATGGAGGCATAGCCGTTTGTGAAATTCCCAATCTTCAGGATTTGATGAAGTTCATGTGTAAAAACGGATTCGAACACCATGTGGCCATGGTTAGGGGAAATGTTGCAGAGATTGTGGAAGAGGCGATTGGCAATTACCTGGGTTGGGATTTGTATGTGCACAAGTAGGCATTGAACCGGGATGCCTGTTTTTAAATTGAGCATTATACGAATCTATTGTTAAGACTCAAAAATAATTCTCAATCATTAAGTGAAGCAGCAAGAAAAATAATAGATGAAACAAAAATATAGTGACCTGGAACTTCAGATTAAGTCGGTACTTTACAGGAAAGCACTGCTGAAGTACATTAAAATGGCCAATGCCGGACATACCGGCGGAAGCCTTTCTTGCACCGACATTCTGAATGTCCTATACAACGATGTTTTGAATGTTACACCCGCAAATTTTTCGCTGAATAGCCGGGACAGGTATGTCCAGAGCAAAGGCCATTCGGTCGAATCATTGTATGTGGTGTTAGCAGATCAGGGATTTTTCCCTGAAAGTGATCTGGAAACCATCAGTAAATTTCAGTCGAAATATGTGGGTCACCCGACCCGAAAAGTAAATGGGATTGAATTCAATACCGGAGCTTTGGGACATGGACTTCCGCTAAGTGCGGGAATTGCATTGGCTGGTAAAATGGATCAACTCAAATACAAAGTCTTTACTTTACTTGGTGACGGGGAGCTTGCTGAAGGTTCAAACTGGGAGGCAGCCATGATGGCTGCACACTACAAACTGGATAATCTGGTTGCTATTCTTGACCATAACACTTTGCAAATTAGCGGTCGAAACCGTGATGTCTGTAGCCCTTATCCGATCGATGAAAAATTCAGGGCCTTTGGTTGGAGCGTGATTAGGGTAGATGGAAACAGCATACCGCAATTGCGCGAAGCATTTGGGAAACTTCCGGTGGAAACCGGCAAGCCAACCATTGTCATTGCCAACACGGTAAAAGGGAAAGGAGTGAGTTACATGGAAGATGTTGCCAGATGGCACCATGGTGTACCAACTGACGAACTTTACAAAATGGCGATGGAGGAATTGGACCAACAATTGGCAGCCTTGAAAATGAATTGATTTAAGATAAGATTATGACATTGCAATCATTAAATAAAGGGAGAGCAAACCTGGAAGAGTTTTCAGCCACGCTGATAGAATTAGCAGGAGCAGACCGGAATATCCTGGCAGTTACGAGCGATTCAAGAGGATCAGGTAAACTTGTTCCGTTTGGTGAAAAATTTCCGGATCAGATTGTGGAGGTCGGGATTGCCGAGCAAAACCTGGTTGGGGTTGCCGCCGGTCTGGCATCGGCCGGCAAAAAGGTATTTGCCGTTTCTCCTGCCTGCTTTCTGACCACCCGTTCTCTCGAGCAGGTTAAAAACGATGTAGCATACTCCAATCAGCCGGTTACGCTGGTCGGTATCAGTGCCGGTGTAAGTTACGGGGCATTGGGTTCAACCCATCATTCCATTCATGATGTGGCGGTATTCAGAGCTATCAACAACATACAAATCATAATTCCTGCCGATAATTTTGAAACACAGCAGGCTATTCTGGCTGCTGCCGAATCAGGTAAACCCATCTACCTGAAAATCGGAAAGAAAGCAATGCCGAATCTCCCCCGTACAGAGGCGAAGTTTGAAATTGGGAAAGCCTCAGTGATTTGTAGTGGGGATGATGTGGTATTTATAGCTTGTGGCGAAACGGTAGCTCCTGCATATGAGGCTGCCCGGCTGCTTGAAGCGAAAGGTGTAAGTGCAGAGGTAATCAGCATGCATACCATAGTACCCCTGGACATTGCTGCAATCTTGGAGGTTGCAAAACGATGCAAGGCAGTGATTACAGTCGAGGAGCATTGTGTGAACGGTGGACTCGGTGAAGCCTGTGCCTCCCTGCTGATGCAGGAACGCCTTTTTGTTCCTTTTAAAATAGTTGGTTTTCCAGATGAAGAAACAGTGACCGGATCGCAGACAGAGATTTTTAATTATTACGGTATCTCAGGAACAGGTTTAATGGATACTGCTCTTAAACTGCTTGATACTTCTAAAATATGAAACAATTCAAACCAGGTAAACTATTTTTAGTACTGCTCCTTATTTCAGGATTAATCAGCTGCCATCAGATAGCCGAAAAAAAACATTCCAATAAAATTGGAGTTGTTATCTCCACCCTGAATAATCCATGGTTTGTTGTGTTGGGAGAGTCGGCGGCGGCTAGGGCCCGTGAATTGGGTTATGAAGCCCAGATTTTTGACTCCCAAAACAATTCGGCCAAGGAGGCTGAACATTTTGATAACATCATTGCCATGGGTTATGATGCGATACTTTTTAACCCAACCGATGCCGATGGTTCAGTCCTCAATGTAAAAAGAGCCAAGGAAGCAGGAATTCCCACTTTCTGCATGGACCGCGAAATCAATTCGAGGGATGCTGCTACTACCCAATTGCTGTCAGACAGCTTTACCGGTTGCGTCAAATTGGGACAGTATTTTGTGCGGCAGATGGACAAAAAAGGGAATTACGTTGAAATACTCGGACTGGTTGGTGACAACAATACATGGAACCGGTCAAAGGGATTTCACAGCGTCGTGGACGAGTTTCCTGAATTGAAGATGGTAGCCCAGCAGAGTGCCGACTTCGACAGGAACAAAGCCATGGATGTGATGGAGACCATCATGCAAGCCAATCCCAACATCGATGCTGTTTTTTGCGGCAATGATGCCATGGCACTTGGCGCTTACCAGGCAGTTTTGGCTGCAGGCAAGGCGAACAAAGTAAAAATATTTGGATTTGATGGATCTGACGATGCCATCAAGGGAATTGCCGAAGGTAAGATAGCTGCAACAGTCATGCAATTCCCGGTACTCATGTCTCGCAAATCGGCTGATCTGGCCGACCAATACATCAAAGGGAAGCGAGACTTTAAGCGTAAAACGCCTGTTGAGGTGGTGCTGGTTACCTCCGGAAATGTTTCCAAATATCAATCCGCAAAATAGAGACCATGAGCAAAGTAATGAAATTTGGTGCCGGACTGCTTGCTGTGATTTTGGTCCTTTATTATTCACTGGATATTCAAAGCCTCGAAAAACACAGGGCTGCCACAAATGCTACCCAATTCAATGCAACTGATTTTGCTGCAAAATTCTGGGATGAAACATTGTCAACCTGCATTGCTGAGGCGCCTCAAATGATGGTTGTGCTGAAAATCCTGAATGAAAATCCCCAGAAAGCCTTTGAAAGTTACGGGAAAAAACTGGGTATTTCAAAAACAGATTATTTCATGGTTAGTGGCAAAGGGTTGATTGAACATATTGAGGATGAGTTTATTGTGCTGGCCATGGACCAGAACACCAAAATAAAGATTGCCACTGATTTCATTTATGGGAATGCTATCCGCGATGGTTCCGGGAAAGTCAATATTGACGATTTCCTCAATATGACAGATTTTAATGCTGTTTCAGTAGCTATTAACAGGCAGGTCAAAGAGAAGGTGGTTTCCAGGCTCCGCAAATCCGCAGCGGTTGGGAAATCTCTTGAATTCACCGGTGCCTTTGAAATAAGTGAAGAAAATGTTGATTTGACATCCCTGCTAATCCTTCCAGTCTCAGTTAAACTTTCCGATGGAAAATCAGAATAACCATACTAAGCCAGTGTTGGAGGTAAGAAATGTCTCCAAAGATTTTTCAGGTATCTATGCTCTGAAGAAGGTTGATCTGCAGATTTACCCTGGAGAAGTTACTGCCATCATAGGAGAGAATGGAGCCGGGAAATCGACCTTGATGAAAATTATTTCAGGTGTATATACGGAGTATGCCGGCGACTTATTTCTCGGTGGGCAAAAAGTTTGCTACAAGAATCCAAAGGAGGCTTCAGCAGAGGGGGTTATCATCATTCACCAGGAGTTGAACCTTATACCTTATCTAAGCATCACTGAGAATCTTTTTCTTGGAAATGAACTGATCAATAGTTTCGGATTGCTCGATTATCCGAAAATGCGCAAAAAAGCCAGAGAACATCTGGGCAGGCTTCATTTGGACATTGATCCGGATACGCAATTGAAGCAACTACGGGTAGGTCAGCAACAACTGGTAGAGATTGCAAAGGCTTTGCTGCTTGATTCGAAGGTGTTGATCATGGATGAGCCTACTTCTGCCATCAGCGATCATGAGGTGGCGCTTCTTTTTCAGATTATCAACGATTTAAAGGGAAAGGGTGTTGCGATCGTCTATATCTCCCACAAGCTCAATGAGCTGTTCGAAATTGCCGACCGGTTCACTGTCTTGCGTGATGGAGAGATAGTTGGATCAGGGTGTATGAAAGGAACTACCCACGATCAGCTTATTCAGATGATGGTTGGACGCAGTTTGTCGGAAAGCTTCAGAAAGGCAGATAACCTGCAAAGCAAAGAGGTTTTGAGGGTAGAAAACCTTTGTTTCCGCAATCCTGAAAACCCGAAGGATTTCCTCGTAAACTGTATCAGTTTCTCGCTTAAAAAGGGTGAAGTACTGGGCATCTGTGGTTTGATGGGGGCCGGAAGGACGGAAGTACTTGAAGCAATCTTTGGACTCTACCCGGGTCATGTTTCAGGAAAAATATTTGTGGAAGGTATTGAAATTCAGTCAAAGAGCGTCGCTGATGCCATCCGTGCCGGGATCGGCCTGGTTCCGGAAGACCGCAAACTTCAGGGGTTGATCCTGAACATGGATGTTGCCCGGAATACCAGTCTGGCAAGTTTGGAGAAGATTTCGAAATTTAACTTCATCAATAAAAAAAAGGAGGAGGAGATCAGTCTGAATTTCATCCAAAAATTGAATACACAGGTAAAGTCACCCTGGATGGAGGTTCAAAAGCTCAGTGGCGGAAACCAGCAGAAGGTGGTAATTGCCAAGTGGCTGGCCACCCATCCAAAGATATTGTTGCTGGACGAGCCTACCCGTGGAATCGACGTAGGAGCCAAGGCCGAAATCTACAAACTTATCAATGAGTTAGCCGGACAGGGAATGGGAATCATAGTGGTTTCCTCTGAATTACCTGAAATTCTGGCCGTTTCGGATAGGATTTTGGTATTGTCGGAATCAAAGATGACGGCAGCGCTGAACCGGGATGAGGCAACAGAAGAAATTATCATGAAAGCCGCCCTTCAGGGGAAAGAACAAAACTAAACTATGGATACTTTAAGCTTAAAACAAAAACTGGTCAAATTTCAATCAGTCATTGCACTGCTGGTCATGTGCATTGCCCTGAGTTTCCTATCAGACAGGTTTCTCTCTGCCGACAACGGATGGAATGTGATGAGGCAGATATCTGTGAATATGGTCATCTCGGTAGGAATGACCCTTGTTATTCTGACCGGCGGCATTGATTTGTCGGTTGGATCAATACTTGCCTTATCCGGAGCCATTACTGCCTATTTGCTGAAGGCAGGTACTGAATTCATCAGCCTGGATCTCTACATTGGATTTACCCTGCTGGGAGCACTGGTTGGAGGAACCTTGGTGGGTACTTTCCTCGGTTGGTTCAACGGTTTTACGATAACACGATTCAAAGTACCGCCATTTGTCGCCACCTTGGCGATGCTCACCATTGCCCGTGGACTGACCATGCTGCTGACCGGCGGGTTCCCCATTACGGGATTCAGCAGTGAGATGGCATTTATTGGTACCGGCTGGTTTTTGGGTATTCCAATGCCTGTCTGGATTTCGGCAGTTGTTGTACTGGCAGCGGTAGTTCTGACGGATAAAACCCGTTTGGGACGACATATCTATGCCATTGGAGGGAATGAGAGGGCAGCGGAGCTTTCCGGCTTAAAGATCAACAAGATCAAACTGATCGTCTATTCGATCGCTGGTTCCCTTGCCGCCATTGGCGGAATCATCGTTACATCGCGGCTCGATTCGGCCCAGCCCAACGCAGGTGTCGGCTTTGAACTCGATTCCATTGCTGCTGTTGTCATTGGTGGCACATCATTGTCAGGCGGGAAAGGTACGATCATGGGCACTGTTCAGGGAGCGCTGATCATTGGAATTCTGAACAACGGACTGGTACTGCTCAATGTATCCCCTTTCTGGCAACAGGTGATCAAGGGAATGGTGATTTTATTTGCTGTGGTAATTGAGAAATTTAATTCGAAGAAGGAGTAGGAAATATGAAATTCACTACATTAAACATATTTTGTTTTGGGTTTTTACGAAAATTGGCATTGCTGTTAGCCATAACTATAGTTGTTGTTTCTGCCGTAGCCAATGATAAAACCCGGATTTTTGTACTCACCGATATTGAGAATGAACCCGACGACGCCATGTCGATGGTGCGATTTCTGGTCTATGCCAACCAATACGATGTAGAAGGGTTGGCTGCCACTACCTCCATCCACCAGCGAAATAAGGTGGCCCCGGAGCGAATTCGCGAAATCGTTGAAGCTTATGGAAAGGTTAGGGATAACCTGGAAAAACATGAACCAGGATTTCCCTCCCCCGAATTGGTGCGATCGTTGGTCACACAAGGTTTGCCTGAATATGGCCTGCTGGCAGTGGGAGAAGGTAAGGATTCCCCTGCCTCTGAATTGCTGATTCAAACGGTGGATAAAAAGGATACGCGGCCTTTGTGGGTGCCGGTTTGGGGAGGTCCAAATGTATTGGCCCAGGCATTGTGGAAGGTAAAAAAGACCAGGTCAAAGGAGGAGCTTGCCAGGTTCGTTGCCAAAATACGTGTCTATGCGATTTCTGACCAGGACGACAGCGGTCCATGGATCAGGAAGGAGTTCCCGGAGCTGTTTTATGTGGTCAGTCCGGGCTTCAGCAGCGGAGGTGCCTATCATGCCGCGACCTGGAGCGGTATCAGCGGTGACAACTTTCATGGCCGATTCGCAGGAGCCGATTTTACGACCGTCACCAACGAGTGGCTCGACAAAAACGTCCGGAAAAAGGGAGCGCTTGGTGCCCAATACCCCAGGTGGGAGTACCTGATGGAGGGAGATACCCCTTCGTTCCTGAACCTGATCGGCAACGGATTGGGTGATCCTGAACATCCCGAGTGGGGCGGTTGGGGAGGACGCTATGAGCTGTACACACCTAGGATGCAAAAATGGCATTTGTATCCCGAAACACGACCAATATGGACAGATGCCACCGATGAAGTTTTTGGATCCGATAGTCGCTGGCATTCAGGAAACCATGAAACGATCTGGAGATGGCGCGAAGCTTTTCAAAATGATTTTGCGGCAAGAATGGATTGGACCATTCTTCCGGTAGAAAAAACCAACCACCCTCCGGTGGTGAAGGTCGGTCATGCAACACGTTTGGTTGCCAAACCGGGCGAGCGCATTCATCTTGATGCCAAAAATTCAAGTGATCCGGATGGCGATGCCTTATCCTACAAGTGGTTCTTTTACAATGAAGCAGGCAGTTTCCCGGTTTCGAGTGCAACCAGTGGCCAACCGATAGAGATTCGGAATTCCGATCAGCCGAAAGCATGGTTTGAAGTACCGACCAGCCGTGTGATGGCTCCCGGCACCGGGACGATACATATAATACTTGCTGTTACGGATCATGGCACTCCCAGGCTAACACGTTATCAACGCATCATCGTTAGTGTTCAGAAGTAAACATTTTATTTTTGTAATTATGAGAATGAACCAACTATTTTTGGCATTAATTTGTTCTGTTTTTTTTGGAGTTTGCTTAGCAACCTCTGCTGAATCCATTAAAAAGAGATCATTTCGCATCATGGTGGCTACAGATATCGGTGGAACTGATTTTGATGATTATCAGTCCATGGTGCATTTGCTGTTGTATGCCGACACATTGGATCTAGAAGGGATTATTTCATCACCATACGGAAATGGAGGAAAGAAGCATATTCTTGAGGCAATTAATGCCTATGAGACCGATTATCCTAAACTAAAAACCTATTCCGTTAAATATCCTACTGCTGATTCCCTGCGAAAGATAGTTAAACAGGGTGCCATCGATTCCCCCGGACCAATTGGTTTTCATCACTCTACGGAGGGTTCAGCCTGGATTGTGGATTGTGCCAGGAAAAAGGATTCCCGTCCGTTGTATATATTGATCTGGGGAGGAATTGAAGATTTGGCCCAGGCACTACATGATGCACCGGATATTCTACCGAGGATTCGAGTTTATTTCATCGGTGGTCCCAATAAAAAATGGACTGTTGATGCCTACCAGTACATTGCTGATAATTTCCCAACCCTATGGATGATAGAATCCAATGCCACTTACAGAGGATGGTTTGTTGGTGGTAATCAATCTGACAATTGGAGTAATGCAAAATTTGTAGACACTTATATCAAAAATTGTGGTGCCTTGGGGAATTACTTTTATTCGAAAGGGTCAGTTATTAAAATGGGCGATACCCCTTCGCTTGCCTATTTTCTGCATGGAACGCCTGATGATCCTACACTTCCGGGATGGGGAGGCCGTTACATTCGGGCATGGGAACGCCCACACAAAGTATTTAAACGGATAACGACAGAACAGGACAGTATTGAGCAATTCGGTGTTCTTGAAATTCGCCTGGCTTTTGAAAAAAGTTCAACGATAAATCCAGTTGCCGTCCTGAATATTGACAGAACCATGCAGGCCCAAATTCGAAATGATACCGTCCGGTTTTTGTTTTCTCCAAAGAATCCATCGAAATACAACTATACCATCAAAAGCAACATTAAATCTTTGGATAATTTGTCCGGCAGCATTAGAGCCTATATGCCACCAGCCTCCAATAAGTTTTGTCCGTCGGCTCAATACCCCAATTGGTGGACTGATGACCCATCCCTGGAATTTATGGAAGATGGGCAAATCGGAATCAAGACGATAAATTGTTGGAGGGAGAAATTTTTAGCCAATTTTGCCTTACGAATGAAAAGGTGTTCCAATGATAAAAAATAGCGATTCCCTGGGAGGGCACTGAAAAAGTATCCCTCCTAAAAGTAACCCTCTGAAAGGGACTTTGATAAGTGCATTGATTTTCAACGAGTTCCTCTTTTGGGGTTAGGGGTGAAGAAGTTGAAAATCAATGAACTTAGACTTTTTGCAGTAGATTCAAGTTTAATATTTAAAAAATTGTTTGGGCTTGAGCGTTTTAGGGGTGATTCTGATCCTATAAATCGCACCTTTGAACCAGGACGATTCATTCTGGCGGACTCCCAGTGAGGTCTTGCCACCTTCAAACGGTTGAAATCCCAACTTACTTTCCAGCTCTTTCCTGCCATTGACAAAAGTCTGCTGCCGATGATGATCAATTACATAAGCAACATGAGCCCATTGATCCAAAGGATGGGTAAAGGTCGGTTCTATCAAAGGTTTTTGCTGATCGCCTGATTTAAAAAAGGCATCCAGGTACCATGTCGTGCCGGTGGACCGCAGTTCCATCATCACCCTACTCCCGTTGACCTCGCCACAATGAAAATATCGTTGTTCAAAGTTACCACCTTTAGCGGGACAAAGCAGAATTTCAATGGTAAACTTTTTCAGTCCGGCCAAGGGCATCTGGTCCAGAAAGATACCGTCAGAAATACCATTGAATGTTACAGCCTGGCCATACTCGCATGCGACGAGCTCAGGTTTTCCAACGAGTTTGATATCATTTCCAGGAGTCTGAAGCATCTCACCAGGAATCCATTCCGTCCATTTAGGCTTTTTAGAAGCGCTTGTTTTCCCGGCGGATGTACCAAAAGAAAAGTGGGGCAACAAAAGAGTGATCAGGAACAACAGTTTAATACGGTTCATTTTCAGATTGTTGTTTCAAAGGTATTTAAAAAAATGACAACTGCGTGGTTCTGAATAAGAAGTAAATAACCCGTCGGCAATTCGACGGGTTATTACTAATACTACAAATTTTCAAAAAACCAAATCACTTATTGGGCAATCCATAACCATTAGTTACATTTCCTTTCGATTGGTCAAGGACAGTGAGAGGAATTGGGTGGAAGTAACGGGGTGCGCTGGTTTCTCTGCCAACTACACCATCCAGAACGGCAGCATTTAACATCGCTTTGGCATTGGCATCATTCCAAACTGTGATACCCCAATTCACCCTGGCATAACCACTTGCTACTAACGCTGCAGCTGCGGATCCAGCAGGATCAATGTAGTTATACAAGCCTTGAATTGCCAAATTTCTGGCAGTAGCAGTGTAGGCTGCAATCCCCCAATTGTAGATGCCACGCCAACCCGGATCTAGTGCCGGATCACTAGCATTGGGAGTTTGTGTAACCGTTGCAACCTGGCCACCTATCTGGACAAATTTAGTCCAAACATAATTGGAGATGGTCCTTCCACTTGGAAATGTGTAGAATCCCTTCGCTTGAAGGCCTGCTGTCATATCCGCCATTTCCTTGCGTATCGCAATGGCCCTTTCGTTGAATTTACCCGAACGGATCATGTCCCAGCGAATAGTCCCTTCGCCCAAC
>CAZVTL010000119.1:0-11472 GCA_964630075.1 uncultured Tangfeifania sp. | reverse complement strand
AGGGACAGGTGGTTGCGCGAAATCCAGCCCATGCAGCACGTGGACTGGCCAAAATTGATTTGAATGCCGGTGAAGATCCACAACTGGAAAAAGGCTGGAAGTTGGTCACCATCGGCAAACGATCCGGTGGACAGCGTTTCGCGGTGGTAGAGTCTCCTTCAGGTGGTCACATCAGGGGATTGCATTGGACGGATGAGGAGAAGGAAAAGGAAGATTTGCCTCCGGCCGGTGACATCCTAAACCCCGAAGCCGTGACCAGTTTTATAGAACTTGTTTACGACCGTTTTGCAGCCAATTTCGGTCCCCATTTCGGCAAAACAGTGATCGCTGTTTTTACAGACGAACCCAATCCGCTGGGACGCGGCAACAAAAGAGGGATGGTTCCCGGCAATGCCAAACTCCTCCCCCAGATCAACAAAATTCTGGGCTATGATTTCACTCCTTATTTTGCAGATTTATGGTTCGAAGATGGGCAGGATTGGGCAAAACACCGGGTCGATTATCACCGGGCCATTGCCATTTGCCTGGAGGAGAATTACTACGGAAGACTGAGTAAATGGTGTGAAGCACATGGGATCGCCTTAACCGGACATCCCGCGGGCTCTATGGATCTGGGCGCCCAAAAATATTTTCAAATACCGGGTCAGGATCTTGTTTGGCGTTATGTCGAGCCTGGCGAGAAAGCGCTGAACGGCGAACACTCCACCATGGCTAAAAATGCATCGAGTGCCATGATCCATCTGAACCGCCGCAGGAACTCCAACGAACTCTATGGTGCCTATGGCCACAACCTCACCTACGATGAAATGGTGTGGCTGGCCAACTGGTGCTTTGTGCGTGGCCAAAATCTGCTCTATCCCCATGCTTTTTACTACTCTGTCAGGGGAGCCCGTTACAACGAGCGCCCACCCGATGTTGGTCCAAATGCAAAATGGTGGGACAATTACAAACCTTTTGCCGATGGCTGTCGCAGATTGAGCTGGTTAAATACCGACTCCCACCAGATTTGCAAAATCGCAATTTTGGGCGACGCCAACTGGCTGCCCGATCAATCGGCAAAAGTCTGTTATCAGAACCAATATGATTTTAATTATTTGGAAATGAGTCACCTAACTAGTGATTCGGTAACAGATGCGGAGGGGGTGCACCTTGCCGGGATGCATTACAAGGCAGTAATTCTGGACGGACTGAATAATGTACCAAAGAAGGTAATACCAGCACTTCAGCTATTGGAAAAAAACGGAAGGTTGATCATTTATGAAGATTCTCCGTTTGCCTCAGCCTTTCCCAAAGCAATTTTGGCCAAAAATCCGAAAGCATTGCTGTCAGCCCTTGAAAAACTGGTTGAACCCGATTTGACATTGAATCCACAATCAGGTAACATACGATACAGGCATGTCATTAAAGAAGGAGTTCACTACTATATGCTTTTCAATGAGGAAGCCACATCTGTTACCACGAAAGTTCAGATTCCCTTGAAAGGCAAGCAATTCTGGCTGGATGAGATCAGTGCCGCTGCAAAAAATGTACTGAAAGATGAACCGGTTGAATTTCAACCGCACGAACTGAAAATTTTGATGGTACTGGAGTAACGTGATGGTAGGTAATGAAATCCAAATTCGATAAATAATTCCAACGATGATCACAAAAATAAATTTCCTGCTAATTGGAGCCTTTGCTACCCAGACATTTGGAGGATCTTTAAGTTGCAAAGGAATAGAGACTGACAAAGGGAAAAAGCCAAACATCTTGTTTGCCATTGCCGACGACCAGTCTTTTCCCTATGCTTCGGCTTACGGCACGAAAGGAGTTCGTACCCCGGCCTTCGATCAGGTTGCCCAGAAAGGCGTATTGTTTACCAATGCCTTTGTGGCAGCACCACAATGCAGTCCATCCAGGGCAGCCATTCTGACCGGCAAGAATATCTGGCAGTTGGAAGAGGCCGGAACACACAGCAGTTATTTCCCCAAAAAGTTGATCACCTTTACAGATTTGCTCGAAACAGCCGGATACCAAATTGGATTTACCGGTAAACCCTGGGGCCCCGGAAACTGGCAGGATGCAGGTCGAACAAGAAATCCCGTTGGACTTGAATACAATACCAAAAGATTCAACACAGTACCTGCGTCAGGAATTAACAAAACTGACTATTTTGAAAATTTCAAGGATTTCCTGAGCCAAAAGAGCAGTGAAAAACCATTCTTCTTCTGGTACGGAGGGCATGAACCCCACCGGGATTATGAAGAGGGATCAGGATTGAAAGCCGGGAAAAGTATCTCAAGCGCTAAGGTTCCTTCCTTTTTGCCGGAGGTCGATCTGGTAAGAAGTGACATCCTGGACCATTACCTCGAAATTGAATGGTTTGATTCACAATTGTTCAAGATGCTGGAATACCTCCGGGAAAATGGGGAACTGGAAAACACGATCGTGATTGTGACAGCTGACAACGGAATGGCTTTCCCCTCAGCCAAGGCGAATTTGTATGAATTCGGAACGCATGTGCCACTGGCCATCTCGTGGCCCAACAAAATGGTAAAAGGCAAGGTAACAGATCAGTTGGTTGGTCTGATTGACCTGGCGCCAACCATCCTGGATATCGTGAAGATCAAAGACAAACCGGAAATGACGGGAAAAAACATCTCTTCCATTCTGTTCCAGAACCAATTTAAAAGCGTTGATTCAACTTCAGAATATATTCTCACCGGCAGGGAAAGGCACTCCCATGCCCGGCCCGACAATGTTGGTTATCCGGCCCGTGCCATCCGTACCCGCGAATATCTTTACATCATGAATCTGAAACCCGACAGGTGGCCAGCCGGCGATCCGGTCAAGGCGGGATTAAAATCAGAAAATGAGGAAAAATCATTGTGGCCCGGTTACCATGATATTGACAACTCTCCTACGAAACTGATTTTAATTGAAAAAAGTGTACAATATCCTGCCCAGTTCAGACAGGGTTACGAAAAAAGAGCCGCCGAGGAACTTTACAACATTCTGAAAGATCCGGGTTGTACCCAAAATCTGGTCGCTGATCCTGCCTTCCAGACTGTAAGGGATAAAATGAAACAAACATTAGAAAAAGACTTGAAAGCGCAGGGCGATCCAAGAATGACCGGGAAAGGAGATGTTTTTGATTCCTATCCCCGCTTCGGGGCCATGCGCGATTTCCCGGGTTATAAGGAAAAAGGAAAATATAATCCCAAATATCAGTAAAATGAACAGAACCAACCTTTTCACCACCAGGTATCAGGCAAAAATGGCGGTATTGCTATTGGTGCTTTTCCCTGCTTTCCAGGTTTTCCCGGTAGCACCTGTACAAAAACCAAATTTCATCCTGATCCTTTGCGACGACCTGGGATGGTCGAGCAGTTCTCAAGCCATGAGTAACCTGGTGCCCAATTCCAGAAGCGACTATTACGAAACACCAAGCCTGGAGAGGCTGGCTTCAAAAGGAATGCGCTTCTCCAACGGATACGCCCCCTGCGCCCTCTGCTGCCCAACCCGCAGGAGCCTTCAGTTTGGCCAGACTCCTGCCCGCCAGGGGGATTTGCTTTTCAAGGAGAATTACCATCCTGATTTTAAGAAAATAACCGCCATTCCGCAAATGCTGAAGTCAGTCTCCCCCAACTACAGAGCGGCACATTATGGCAAATGGGATTTGCGGGCCGATATTTTTCCGGAGGATATCGGTTACGACGAAAGCGACGGTAATACTGGAAATATCAATGGGGCCATGAATTCCAGCAAAGAGAACAAATGGACCGACCTGTTTCTCAACAATGATCCGAAACGGATGGAAACCATCACCGAACGGGCACTGAATTTTATGACCCGCCAGTCGAAAAGCGGTCATCCGTTTTATTTGCAGGTGTCGCATTATGCCACCCATGTCGATTTCCAAACCCGGGAGGAGACCTACCAGAAATACCTTCAGAAAAAAAAGGGGACCATACACAACAATCCCGGCTTTGCCGGCATGCTTGACAACCTTGATGGTGCCATTGGTAAACTGCTCGACAAGATCGAAGAACTCGGGATTGCCGATCATACCTACCTCATCCTGATGACGGACAATGGCGGAGTCGAAGCCATTCCTCCCGTGAAAAACAAATTTGATCATCCCTCCACCTTCAAAATACCCAGCAACAATTATCCATTGAGAGGGGGGAAATGGACCTTGTACGAAGGCGGCATCCGGGTGCCTTTCATGGTAATTGGACCTGGTGTTCAACCGGGAAGTCAGTGTGATATCCCGGTTACGGGATGGGATATTTTACCGACCCTGGCCGATCTGGCCGGAAATACAAAATCTTTGCCCGACAACCTGGATGGCACCAGCATACGGCCTTTGCTGGAGAATGGCAAAGAGGGAAAATTCGTCAGGAAAGAGGAAACGTTGGTTTTTCACTACTTTGGAAATCCACATTCTGCTATCCGTACCGGCGACTGGAAGCTGATCAAATTCTGGAATTTGAAGAAGATCGAACTCTACAATTTAGCGGAGGATCAGGGTGAATTGAATGATTTGGCACAATCAAATCCTGACAAGGCAAAAGAGCTGGAAACGAAGCTGATGGCCTACCTCGAAAAGGTGCATGCCGAAATCCTCTATCCGCCAAAAAATATAACAAAAGTGAAGAAGAACAAAAATACGGATGACTAATCATTGAAAAGCTGTTCAAAATTGTTACACAGAGGATTTATAATTCCACAATGAAATTAAAAATAGCTTTGAAATTGGCGCTTGCCTCAAAATTAACAGAGGAAAAAACGAGGTACACAACTTGTCCCGATTCATCGGGAGAAAGAAAATCGCTAGCGATTTTCTTTCTCTGTGTTACTCTGGGATTTCTCTCATTAAATTACCCAATTGCAGAAATTGCCATAAACCCACTAATTTAGATTAATAGGCATTAATACTCTGTGCAATAATTTAAACTGTCTCTAAAAACCAAAACGAAATGAAAACCAGATGGCTAATTCTTACCCTTGTGCTAGGTGCCGCATTCGGGTGCAACCAGAACAAAGAGCAGCTGATCACTGCTTACGGTGCCAAAGCAGATGGCATTACCAACAATGCGGTTGTGATTCAAAAAGCAATCGATGAAATTTCAGCATCCGGCGGCGGAAGGGTCGTGGTTCCTCCGGGAAATTTCATGACCTCCACCATTTGGCTTAAATCGGATGTTGACCTGCACCTGGCGCAAGGTGCAAGACTGTTGGGGCCCACCAACCGAAATGACTATCCGGCAAATGGCCGGCCGGCCATTGTGATGGGTCTGAAGCAAAAAAATATCTCCATCAGCGGAAAAGGAACCATTGATGGTCAGGGACAGGAGCTGATGCTCGACATCTTCAAAAAACTGAGGAGTGGCGAACTAAAGGAAGATACCCTCTGGCTGGTGAAAAGGCCGGGACACCGTACCATGAACATCGCACTCGATTCTTGCAGCAATGTAAATATATCGGGCATTACCCTGAAAAACTCAACAGATTGGGTGCAAAATTACAGCGAATGCAATAACCTTACGATCCATGGTATAACTGTCCAAAGCACCGCTTACTGGAACAACGACGGACTGGATATCACCGACTGCAAGAATGTAAAAATCACCAACTGCTTCATCAACTCTTCCGACGATGCGATCTGCCTGAAGTCGGAAACCCCGGGCTCTGGCTGTGAGAATATCTTCATCGACAGCTGTACGGTTCGTTCGAGTGCCAACGGCTTGAAATTTGGCACCTCCGGATACGGCGGTTTCAGGAATGTCAAAGTACGCAATCTAACGGTTTTCGACACCTATCGTTCGGCCATTGCCATCGAATCGGTGGATGGAGGTATTGTTGAGAATATTGATATTCAAAATGTGGTCGCAAAAAATACAGGGAATGCCATCTTCCTCCGCCGTGGTCACAGGAATACAAAAGGAGAGGTTGGTACGCTGAAAGGGGTCTACATTGCCAATGTCAAGGCAGATATTCCGCTCTACAAACCAGACCAGGGATACCCGATCGAAGGTCCGCCCGACCACCTGCGGCCCGGAGAAGACAAAATGCCCAAACGTCCATCCCATTTCCACATCTATGGCCATCCGTTCCTGCCCTATAACCTCGTACCCTCCTCCATTGTCGGCATTCCCGGTTATCCGGTGCAGGATGTCACACTGGAAAACATCGAAATAACCTATGGAGGAATGGCCAGCAAGGAGATCGCCTGGATTCCGCTCAGTAAAATCGCCTCCATCCCTGAAAACGAAGCCAACTATCCCGAATTTTCGATGTTCGGGGAGCTGCCCGCCTGGGGATTCTACATCCGACATGCGGAAGGAGTCAAATTGAAAAATGTGACGGTCAGTTACCTGAAGGAGGATTTCCGTCCTGCATTTGTGGTGGACGATACAAAGGGAATCGAACTCACCAATCTCTCCATTCCGACTGCCAAAGAGATGCCGGTGCTCTATTTCAACAACTCCACCGGCATCACTTTCAACAACCTAAAAATGCCGGTTAGCAACGAAAAAGGGATTTTGATGAATCCATGACTTCAAGAGGAAAATAGATCTGTTTTCAACACTTAAAGGCATTGCCCTACCGGGATTTTACGCTAGATTTATACAATCTGTTGACTATGAAGCCAGACTGATAGAAAACTATAAACATCAAATAAATATGAAAATGAAGATGCTGATTTTGCTGTTAACCCTACTGACTGTTTTTCTTGCAAATGGTCAACCGCAAAGCCAAAAATTCCTCTTTCAGGATCCCTCTCTAGCTACTGAAAAACGGGTCGATGATCTGCTGGGCAGGCTCACCCTGGAAGAAAAAGTGATGCAGATGATGGACAAAACACCGGCCATCGACCGGTTGGGCATTCCCGCCTACAACTGGTGGAACGAAGCGCTGCACGGCGTTGCGCGTGCCGGATTGGCCACAGTATTCCCGCAGGCCATTGCCCTGGCTGCCACTTTTGATGAAACTGCCATGTTCGAGACTTTTACGGTCATCAGCGACGAAGCACGGGCAAAATACCACAATTACCAGAAAGAGAAGCAATTCGACAGGTACAAGGGACTGACTTTCTGGACACCCAATATCAATATCTTCCGTGATCCGCGTTGGGGCCGTGGAATGGAAACCTATGGAGAGGATCCCTACCTGACAGCAAGAATGGGCGTAGCCGCCGTGAAGGGTTTGCAAGGAGATGATCCCAAATATTTCAAGAGCTTTGCCTGCGCCAAGCACTTTGCGGTACACAGCGGACCCGAATCAAACCGACACAGTTTCAACGTCAGCGTAAGCGAACGCGACCTCTGGCAAACCTACCTTCCAGCTTTTGAAGCGCTGGTGAAGGAGGGGAACGTGCAACAAGTGATGTGTGCCTACAACCGCTTCGAAGAGAAACCCTGCTGTGGCAGCGACAAACTGCTGGTTGATATTCTCCGGAACAGCTGGGGCTACAAGGGAATCGTGGTATCGGATTGCGGCGCCATCGATGACTTTTATAAAAAAGATGCAAGAACCCCGCGGCACGAAACGCACCCCGATGCTCCAACCGCATCCGCGGATGCGGTGCTGAACGGAACCGACGTGGAGTGTGGCAGCAGTTACAAAAGCCTGATCGATGCCGTCAAGAAAGGTTTGATCAAAGAGAGCCAACTGGATGTTTCGCTTCACAGATTGTTCAAGGGGAGGTTTGAGATGGGCATGTTCGATCCGGATGAAATGGTGAAATGGTCCAAAATACCTTACAGCGTTGTAAGTTCTCAGGCAAACAGGGAGAAAGCCCTGAAAATGGCCAGGGAGAGCATGGTGCTGCTGAAGAATAAAAACAACACGCTGCCACTGAGCAAAAAAATCAAAACAATTGCGGTAGTAGGTCCAAATGCGAACGACTCAGTTATGTTGTGGGCCAATTACAATGGATTTCCTTCAAAGACCACAACGATCCTTCAAGGCATTAAAGACAAATTGCCCAATTCGACCATTCTCTACGAGAAGGGATGCAGGCATACGGGTGAAATCAAATCCGACAGCATAAACCTTGCAGTATCCAACCTGAAAAATGCGGATGTCATCCTGTTTGCCGGAGGAATTTCCCCAAGACTGGAAGGCGAGGAGATGCGGGTGACGGTCGAAGGATTCAAAGGGGGAGACCGTACGAACATCGAGATTCCTGCCGTTCAGAGGGAGATGATCAAAGCGCTCAAGGCCACCGGCAAACCAGTTATTTATGTGCTTTGCACCGGAAGTGCCATTGCCCTGAACTGGGAGGAAGCCAATGTGGATGCAATCCTCAACGCCTGGTACGGAGGGGAAGCTGCCGGAACTGCCGTGGCCGATATCTTGTTTGGCGATTACAATCCGGCAGGCAGACTTCCTGTTACCTTTTACAAAAGTGCAGCCCAACTCCCCGACTTCGAAGACTATACCATGAAGGGCCGCACCTACCGCTACATGACCGAAGAACCTTTGTATCCATTTGGCTATGGTCTCAGCTACACCACATTCGCTTACAAATCAGCCAAATTATCCAAACCGGTGATCTGCAAGACAGACAGTGTCAAACTTTCCCTGGTCTTACAAAATACAGGAAAACGCGACGGGGATGAGGTGGTCCAGGTATATCTGCGCAACCCGAACGATCCCAATGGTCCGCTGAAAGCGCTGAAATGCTTTAAAAGAGTGTCATTAAAAGCAGGCGCATCACAGAACGTGAGCGTTGACCTTGCTTCAGATGCCTTCAATTCATTCAACGACCAGACCAAGAAATTTGAGATCCTTCCTGGTAAGTATGAACTGCTTTACGGAGGTAGTTCTGCAGACAAATCGCTCAAAAAAATTGATCTCGAAATACAATAATTCTTCTTCCGTCAATGATGGTTAAGCAGGAAATTTATTTGACTCCTCAGGAGTCAAATGTTTATAGAATTACACGATTTTCTACAAACATCCGACCCCAGCCGGGGTCGAACCATCATTAACTAAACGACATTGATTCATCATTCATTGAATAAAATAAATAGTAACATGAAGCATCTTTTTTCAATTTTCGCCCTCCTGCTCCTCTCCTTTTCAGGAACCGGTCAGCCTGATATCAAGCCAAACAGTGTGGTTCCTTCCCAAAAACAGCTGGACTATCAATCCATGGAAATGGTCGGATTCGTTCATTTCAACGTGAATACCTTTACTGACAAGGAGTGGGGTTATGGAGATGAATCCCCTGCGATATTTGATCCGAAAAAACTGGATTGTGAACAATGGGCCAAAGCTGCCAAGGACGCCGGAATCAAAGAGCTGATTCTGACGGCCAAACACCACGATGGATTCTGTCTCTGGCCAAGTCAATTTACCGAACATTCCATAAAAAACAGTCCCTACAAGAATGGCAAAGGCGACATTGTGAAGGAGTTCACGGAGGCATGCGCCAAATATGGCCTGAAAGCAGGACTCTACCTCTCCCCCTGGGACAGGAATCATGCAGGATATGGTACTCCGGCCTACATCACCTATTACAAGAACCAGCTCAACGAGTTGCTCACCAACTACGGCAAGATCACCGAAGTCTGGTTCGATGGTGCCAACGGGGGTGACGGCTACTATGGGGGAGCCAGGGAGACCAGGAAAATTGACAAGAAATCCTACTATCCCTGGAAAGAGATCCAGGAGATTGTCTACAGACTGCAACCCGAAGCGTCGATATTTTCCGATGCCGGACCGGACATCCACTGGATCGGCAACGAACGCGGCATCGCCGGCGAAACCTTCTGGAGTATGCTGGACCGGACAAAAGTGGCTGTTGGAGACGCAGACACTGACTATCTGAATACAGGCGATTTCTATGGAAGTTCGTGGGTCATCGGACAGTGTGATGTCTCCATCCGGCCGGGATGGTTCTACCATGCTGCAGAGGATGAGAAATTCAGGACACCTTCCCAACTGGTCGATCTTTATTACAAATCCGTGGGCCGCAATGCGGTATTCCTGCTCAACATTCCTCCCAACAGGGATGGACTCTTTGCCGAAAAGGATGTGGCTGCCATGAAAAAGTACAGGGAGATTCTGGACAATACCTTCAGGGTTAATTTATCGTTGAATGCCAAGGTAAAAGCTTCTTCCGTCTTTTCCGGCTCAACCAAATTCAGTCCGGAAAACCTCACCGATGGTGACCTTGAAAGCTATTGGGCCGCTGCTGCCGACAAGCGCCAGGCCTCCCTGGAATTTCCCATCGACAGCACCAAAAAATTCGACCGCATCCTGCTGCAGGAGCCGGTTCGCTTCGGACAGAGAATCTCCTCCTTCGACATCCAGTTGAGGAAACCGGGTGGATGGCAGACCATCGCCAGCGGTACCAGCATTGGCTTCAAGAAGCTCCTGAAGATTACCCCCATTGCCGGAAGCAAACTTCGGATCAACATCCACGATGCCAACAACACACCTGCACTTTCGAACTTTGGGTTGTTCAAGGCGGCAGGTGGAGACATCATCAATTGAAGATAACAAAATGTACAGATCAACGCATTACACTTTTCTATTAACAGTTTTCCTGATTCTGGAAGCTTGCGCACCCAAGACCCATCGCATCTGGCTGGATGACCTGAAGATTCAGACCTTTTCCGAAGGAATTCCCTCCGTAGCGGCAAAGAAAAACCAGGGGGGCGACTCCATCCGTATCGCCGGCAAGCGATACGACAGAGGCATCGGTGTCCAATCGGTCAGCGTACTCTCCTTCCTCTTAAACGGAAAGGCTGAACAGTTTTCTGCCATGGTGGGTGCCGATGACAAGGGAAACAGTGCCATGGAGGTGCGATTCTTTGTCCTGGGCGACCAAAAGATCCTCTTCGAAAGTGGATCCATGAAGGTAGGTGATGCGCCAAAAAAAGTGAAGGTAGCGCTCAAAGGCATTCAACGGCTGGGACTGCTGGTGACTGTCAGCCTGGAAGATGAAGGATATGGCAGGACCTATTCAAACTGGGCTGAGGCTCAACTGGTGATGCAGGAGGGTTACAGTCCTCAAACGATTCCCAACGACAGTGTAAAATACATTCTGACGCCCCTGCCGGGAAAAGCTCCGAAAATCACTTCGGCAAAGATCTTCGGTGCAACGCCCGGTAATCCCTTCAGCTATACCATTGCTGCTACAGGAGAACGGCCAATGCTCTTTTCGGCAGAGCAGCTGCCAAAGGGATTGTCCCTCGATCCCAATTCGGGAATAATTACCGGCAGTGTCAGCAAAAGGGGAACCTATCTTGCCACACTCAAGGCAAAGAATGACTTTGGCGTAACTGCGAAACCGCTTAAGATTGTCATTGGCGATACCATCGCCCTTACACCCCCCATCGGGTGGAACGGCTGGAACTCCTGGGCCAGGAACATCGACGGGGAAAAGGTACTTGCCTCGGCCAATGCCATGGTAAAGATGGGGCTGAGCAACCACGGCTGGAGCTACATCAACATCGACGATACCTGGGAGGG